>JAUYOH010000028.1 GCA_030695925.1 Candidatus Omnitrophota bacterium | reverse complement strand
AGATGGCCTTCTCTATCTTTTTGACCAATAATGTCTTCTGGGAATCGTTTATCTTCTTTACCGCTTTCAGCAGTTCGAAATCATAACCCAATTTTTCCGAGATATGGATGAAAGCCTCTATATCCTTCGGAAAACAAAATCCGCCGAAACCGATGCCGGCATCCAGAAAGGCCCTACCTATCCTCTTGTCCAACCCCATTCCCCTTGCGACTTCCTCCACATCGGCGCCGGACTTCTCGCAGATATTGGCTACGGCATTGATAAAAGATATCTTCGTCGCCAAAAATGAGTTCGAAGCGTGCTTTATGATCTCGGCGCTGTTTATATTTGTCACGACTATCTCGGCACCTAAAGGCCTATATAAGTCGACTAAAATATCCTTTGCCTTCTTACTCTCAACGCCTATGACTATCCTGTCCGGATGCATAAAATCATCTATCGCGGAACCCTCTCGTAAAAATTCCGGATTTGATGCCACGTCAAATTTTACTTTTTTACGGGCATAAACCTGCAGGGTGTGCTTAATCCACATTCCGGTTTCCACGGGGGTGGTAGACTTCTCCACTACCAAGCGATATGAACGCATATACCGGGCGATGTCTTTGCTGACATTCTCTACATATGTCAGGTCGGCCTCGCCGTTTCCTTTCGGAGGGGTCCCGACGGCGATGAATATGACTTCGCTCCTTTCCACCGTCTCCTTCAGGCTCGTCGTGAACAGGAGCCTCTTCTCCTTTGTGTTTCTCTTAAGCAGATCTTCAAGGCCCGGCTCATATATAGGCACGATACCGCGTTTTAATTTGGATATCTTGGCCTTATCTATATCGTTACATATGACATCGTTTCCGAGGTCGGCAAGGCAAGCTGCCGTAACAAGTCCGACATAACCAGCGCCGACAACTGCGACTTTCATTGTATTCTCCTTTGAATTGTTTGTGGCAACAACGTACCAAAATTCGGAGGATAGTACCTCCTCTCGAACTCTAACGGCATATCCGGGAAGGCCTTCAGACGAAACATGACCCATATCGTATGTCCGCTGTTTCTGGATACGTTATATACCAATTCACCGATCCAGCAATGCAAATCCCGACTTAGCCTATATTCTTGTTCCCCGGGTTTGTTTATCAGTTTCTTTCCGCTGGCGAAAGCCTTGATATCGAATCTTTGATATGTCGTAAATTTCCATTTCGGTGTGATATTAAACATGAGCTCGCCTTCCAGCTGGCTGTTTACATTGTTATTCCATCTATAGCTACCTCCGTAACTCCATTTTTCCTTTTCGATGTCGGTATAGACCGTCTCGGATAAGCCGGTAGTGCCAATAGCGCCGTACGGATCGCCTACTATATTGAATGAAAACGATTCAAACCTGGCGACGTGAGGATTGTAGGTGGAATTAGCCAGCATCCGCATCCAGTTATACGGAGTTGCCTCAAAACTCAAGTTGTAATTTGAGAGTCTGCCTCCTTTTTTCTCTTCAAAACCGAAATCATAATTTGTGCCTACAATGAATCTGGCGAGGTCTACCGCTTGAAGTTTACCGCCGATCTCCCTTTTCGTCTGCAACTTATTTTCAATAGAAGGAGATATCGCATTCACAAATCCTATGGTATCTATCCCGTCGAATTGCTTAAGCTTATCGCGAGAAACGGTCGGCCTGTGTTTATAAGAGTAAGATACTGTCGGAGAAATTATATGCCTCAATTTATTTATTTCCATGTCAAATAAATTAGACTTGATATCATAAACCCGGTAAAATCTCGTGTTCATGCCGATACCGGTGAAGAAACTCCCGCGGATAGTATTTGATTCTCGCTCGAGATCCTCGTTATACCACGTCTGCTGTGTGCCGACGAACGGCGTCAGGCTTAGCCACCCCAAGAGATTGGCCTGATATTGCAGCTGATTCTTGGTATCAACCCTCTTTGCGAAATAGTTTAAATCACTCGGCATGGGAAATTTTTTGGCCAAGCTCGCGAATGAACCGTCGCCTTCATAATAAAAATTCGTCGGCCCTATCTTTAAACTTCTTGTCGTAAAATCTAGTTTCGGCAAATATTCCACCGTTGAGTCGAACCTGTTAACTCGTTTTTGTACAAGAGCACTGGTCGTATAATTTTCGTCCGTCCTGATGATTGAAGCGTAAGTATTGGCGACCATATCTCGTTGCCAATCTCTCATAAAATAATCTTTGATGACATTGGCATCCGACATCTTATTGTACTCAAAAGTACCAAGCGTTAGCGGGTCCATTTCCCATCTATGACGTAAGGCCGCCCTCCACCGGTTCTGTTGTCCTCCCTTTTTAGGTTGATCCTGTAAGCTCCATGTCCATCCCTCACTTTTCCTCTCGGTAATAAAATATGTCCTCAAGATACCGTCACCCATATCGGGTATCCGGTAATTAAGATTAACGCCGTATGCGAAATCTCTCTTCTCGCGGTAATCTATAAGAACCCTGCCTCTGAAGTCGTCGTTAAAATAGTATCTCCAAGAGGTCAAGAGAAAATACCCCCAGTTCTTAGCCCGGCCAGGTATTATCGTCACTCCGGGATGTTCGTCTTTTAGAGAGTGACTATAATAAGGGAAATAAAATATGGGCACTTTATCGACGAAGAGCAATATGTCGTTGGCGGTAACTTTGTCTCCCAGATAGACCTTGAGCCGTTTGGATTGCACCCTGTAGTGCGGCTGGGGCTTGTCGCAGGTCGTGACATGCCCGCGTTTGATGAAATAGTCGTTAACACTGACCTTCTCCGCTTTTTCGCCGCCACCGTAAAACCACGGCTCGATAAAGACGCTGGAATTAAGGACCGTGCCCGTCTTTGTATCCATATTATAAACCATGCGGTCGCCTTTGAAATAATTTTGTCCCTGCGTCAGGAAGACGTCCCCCTCCGCGTAAACCTCTTTGGTATCGATGTGAAATACCGCTTGTCTGCACGTCAACTTCATATCCTGATATGTGATAACGACGTTATCGGTCGCGCTTGCCGTCTTTCCCGTCTCCGAATATTCCACCGTATCGCCGTTGATGACGACCGGCTCCTTGCTATCCTTGGAGACAGGGCTGAAAGAGGGAAATTTGCTCTTATCCTCATCGACGACGGAAACCCCGGAAGAAGGAAACAAGATTATTAACGTGGCGAAGATTATGATTATCCGACTCAATTAAAACTCCGATAAAGAAACATCGTTTGATTACCGCCCGGAACCGTGGGTCTTGGGAACTTTTTTCCAATCGTTCAAGAACCGCTCGACACCTATATCGGTCAAAGGGTGTTTTATCAGGTTCATTAACACATCGTATGGTATCGTCGCGCAATCCGCTCCCGCCATAGCCGCTTCAATGACGTGCAACGGGTTTCTTATCGAAGCGACGATTATCTGTGTCCTGATGCCGTAATTATCATAGATCCGCCTTATATCGCGGATTAGATTCATCCCTACGTGACCTATATCATCTAACCTTCCTACGAAAGGGCTGATATATGTCGCTCCGGCCTTCGCCGCGAATAAGGCCTGCGGGGCGGAAAAACATAAAGTAACGTTTGTCTGGATCTTTTCTTTGCTGAGTGCCTTGACCGCTTTAAGCCCTTCCCTAACGAGCGGGACCTTGACAACCACATTCTTGTCGATCTTTGCCAAATGCTTTGCCTCTTTGACGATCTCGTGCCAGTTCTGGCTTACTGTCTCAACGCTTATCGGTCCATCGATGATAGAGCATATCTCCTTGATCAACTCCAAAAAGGGTCTTCCTTCTTTTGAAACCAGAGTCGGGTTCGTCGTAACCCCATCGATTATACCCATATCTACGGCGTCTTTTATCTGTTGGATATTTGCCGTATCGATAAATATTTTCATTATTTCTCCTAACTTAATCGTTAACCTTATGTTATGTGAAGTTCCAAAATTACTTATTTCTTATACCTATAACCACGCCTGATATACTATAGAAATTGGTTGTAAACGAAAAGGAACTTCCTATTCTTACCGGTACTCCCTTATAAAATAATGTTCCGGAGTTCTCTTCACAGATAACATCGAATAAAGCTACTACATCCCTGTTCAAAGAATTAACACGCATCATATGTTGATCTTGCGTTAAAGATGACTGTTTTAATTCCAAAGTTTCAGTTGGCTTATCGCTTAATATAACTTTTAATTTCCCTGTTTCCATATCCTTTAAGTCTGTGTCTGTGTCGCCTATGCGAAAAACTCTGGCTAATTCAGGAATAATATTTGAAAATCTTACTTCTATCTCGATCGGTTTCTCTCTCTTGTGAGAAACATCGCCAGTTCCCAAATCTATAACCATACCTGAAACACCATAAAAATCGGTCGTAAACGAAAAAGGGCTTCCTATTCTTACCGGTACTTGTTTATAAGATAATGTTCCTGCTTTCTCGTCATAAGAAATCTTAACTAGGGCTAATATGTCTCTATTGGAAGAATCAGTATTTGTTGGCCTATTACTCAATATAGCTTCTAATCTACCTCTCCCTCCGTCTACATCGATATCGCCTATCTTAAGAACTCTGTCTATTTCAGGAATTATATTTAAAAATTTTACCTGAATTATTCTTGTTTTCTTCTCAACGACAGGTTCCATATGAATCAATAGTTTACTCCCAAAATACAACATTGGAATAAGGAGCAGCAAAAATAAAATTACTAAAAAATCTATTACGTTTATCCTTCCGAATATTCTTCCTTTTTCATCTATGATTTTCATATTTGATTTTTCCTCCCTAAAAATATCTCAAATAAATTAACTACTTCGGCATAAAAAGCGCCGCGGCGCCGGCTAGACCGGCATCGTTACCCAATTTAGCTTTGACTATCTTTACGGCACCTTTTGAAACAGGCAACGCCCTTTCGTTGACGGTGTCTCTTATGGCCTTAAATAATACCTCGCCGGCATCGGCCATTCCCCCGCCTATTATTATCTTCTCGGGGTTTAAAAGATTTATCACTCCCGAGAGAGTCACGCCTATTCTTTTGCCGACCCTCCGCCAGCACTCAATCGCCAGAGCATCTTTTTTCTTCGCGGCTTTACTTATAATCTCAGGGGTGACCAGAGAAAGATTACCTCTTACCAACTCTCTAATCTTCGTAGGCCGTCCTGATCTTATTTTATCTTTTATCTCATCAACGATATATCTGTTGCCGACATACCGCTCAAGACATCCAAAGCTTCCGCAATTACACCTAAGGCCTTCTTCCTTAAGCGGCATATGTCCGACTTCGCCGGCTGCCGACGAGGTCCCGCGGTATAAGTTGCCGTCTATTATTATTCCTCCGCCGACACCGGTTCCCAAAGTAATGCAAACCAGATTCTTGGCACCCCGGCCGGCGCCGAACCTGCTTTCCCCTAATGTCATCAGATTGACATCGTTATCGACCAGGACCGGGATCTTTCTAAGCCTGGTCTCTAATATCTTCTTTAGCCGGACATTCTTCCAGCCGGGGACATTGGTAAGGCTGTAGACAAGCCCCTCTTCAAAGGCGACAAGTCCCGGCACGCCGATCCCTACCCCCGCCAAATCCCTAAAGGATAACCGGTTTTCTTTTAAGATCGCGCCGATCTCGGCGACAATAGCGGTCAAGAGCGCTTCTTTTGTCTTATATGCCGTTGTAGGCAGTTTCGCCCTGCAGTGGACTCTTCCGTTTTTATCTACAAGGGCTAATTTTGTGTATGTGCCACCCAAGTCTACGCCTATCGCATATTTCTTCATTTTAGACTAGCTATATTAAAGCAAAAGACATGATTTTTCAAGAAATTTCCTTCAAGATGAAGAGATGACCCTGTTGCGCCCTTCCGCTTTAGCCTTATATAATGCCTGATCGGCCCGGTCTATCAGTGCGCCTACATCGTCCCCGTCCTCGGGGTATGTCGCAACACCTACACTTATGGTCATCGTTATAGTCTCGTCGTAGGCCTTGAATTTATATCTTTCGACCGATTGCCTGATCCTGCCGGCTACACTCGCCGCGGAATTCTTGTCGGTATCCGGTAACGCGATCACGAATTCTTCGCCGCCGTACCTGCCGAGCAGGTCTACCTGCCGGATGTGCTCTTTCATGATCTTGGCTATATCTCTCAGGACTATGTCGCCTACAAGATGCCCGTAGGTATCATTGCACTGTTTAAAATGGTCCAAATCGATCATAAGCATAGACAGTTCTAGCTTGTGCCTCCTGGCCCGGGGCATTTCTTCATTAAGCCTCTCTAAAAAATGCCTTCTCACATATATGCCGGTAAGCCCGTCCGTTATGGCGAGTTCTTGGACCTTCTCATATAAGTTTATCTTCTTGACCTCAAGCGCCAGCTGTTCGGTCAAGATCGACAGATTTTCAAGCTGCTCTTCCTTTAAGCCTGAAATTGTAAATATGCCGATCGGTATGCCCTCCGAAAGCAAGGGAAGGGCCACAAATGATTCTCCCCTTTCATTCAAATATTTCTTTAAGGGGTGAGCTTCGCCTATCGGCGGTTTCAAATAAATAATCTCTTTCTTGGCCGAGACGGTTTCCGCCAATATCTGATCAAATTGAGTCGTTGAGACGTTCTTAATGTCCGCCGCTGTCGCTTTTCCAAAGGAGGGATTCGATATCTCAAACGCCGCGATTCCTGCGGCGCCTTCTCCTGAAGCACCGATCAATATGACTCTTGCTCTCTTAAATCTTAAGACTTTATTGACTGCTTCCTTGAATATCAGCAACATATCTACCATGCTCAAAGAAACGCCCATCTTCTTCGTGACCTCATAGAGGTCCAATATGTCATGGACCTGGTTCTGGACGGATGTATTTACCTCCTTTAGGGCTTTAAGCTCGGCGCCAAATTCCTCGAATGAGGCCTTCGACCTCTCAAATAATGAATTCTTTGAGATGATATATTCTTTATATAGTCGGTTATAATATGAGGGGATCTGAGGGATAATAGTTAAGAATATTACGGAAGTCAGATAAGGGATATGAAAACCCGGATTGAAAAACATTGAGATAATAGCCATGATCCCAAGGGTTACGGATATAAAATATGAGAAGGCGTAGCCGAATTCAAAAGCGATAGCGACGACAGAGATCGAAGAGAAGTTCAATACTTGTAGAAATATGGGCGCCCTTTTAATAAAGAATAGAGGCGGTAAAATGGCTAAGACCGCAAGCACAAAGAAGATCGCTATTCTCCTTGTCTCTTTATTATGCCGCGCGCTTACGCCAGACATACCCTGTTTCTTCCTTGTTTCTTCGCTTCGTATAATGCTCCGTCGGCAAGCCTTATCAATTCCTCGCCGGAATTCGTATCTTCCGGAAATGTAGCGCATCCTATCGAGACCGTGACATGTGTCTCTACCTGCCTTAAAATAAATTTATTCGCTTCAACCTTTTTCCCGATGACTTCCGCGAACCTCCGCGCTTCAGCCTTGTTCTTGCCGAATAATATAAGCACAAATTCTTCTCCGCCGTACCTGGCGGCGAGGTCCCCTAATTCAATAGACGATTGTAGCGAATCTCCTATGACTTTCAGGACGATATCGCCCGCGATATGGCCGTATTTATCGTTATAGCCCTTGAAATCGTCTATGTCCAGCATCAATAACGAGAGCGGTTGCCTGATTCTGGTAACCTTAAGTATATCCTCGGCTAACCTCTCCTTAAAATATCTATAGCAATAAAGACCCGTGAGGCCGTCCCTTATGGCCAATTCCTCGATCCTGTGATATAGTTTGGCGTTCTCAATGGCTATGGCGGAAAGGTCGGAAATGATAGTCAGTAACCTCAGGTCATCCAACATATAGGCCTCTGTTTCTTTCGATTCGACTCTAATAATGCCTATTACTTTCTTGTTGGAGATAAGAGGGGCGGTTATAAGGGATTTAAATTCTCTCTTGAATTCTTCCGGTATAAGTTCAAGGTTGAATCTAAAATCTTTGTCCGCATCGGAGACTAAAAGCGGCTGTCTTTGCTTTAAGACCCAAAGGTCAAATATATCCCCTTTCTTTGATTTGACCGACGCCTGTCCGGCTTTGCCGCGCACCGCTTTAAGCGCCAGTTCCTGCGCCTCCTCCTCCACCAAAAACAAGATACTCAAATCGGACTTTTCTACAAGTTCAGATACGTTATCGATGACGATATTGACGACACCCTCCAAGGACAAAGAAGAGCTTAATTTGGCGGTCAGTTCCTTAAGCACCGCGTATCTTATGACTTTTTCTTTCAGCGCGTCGTTTGTGCCCTGCATATTGGAATACTGGGCCTTTAAGGCGTTATGCTCCTCCTCCAGGGTATCTATCTTTCTGTCTACGGACAGGCCGTAAGAGACCATGCTGTTCTTGAATATCGTGACGAAAAATCCGACGGCAAAAAACAGGGGTATCTGATAATTAAGGTATACGGTATTGGTGACGATCGAAACGAATAAGGTCAGAAGAGATGACAGGACAATAAAAACCCAAAGCCCGATCTGGTCAAAGGCAAGCCACGCGATCATTACTATTATATTAAGGAATATAAGGAGAGAACTTACCTGTCCGTAGATCGAATATTGGACCGGATATCTATGGCAGGCGGAGATTATAAAATAAGAGGTAACGAGGAGACCTGCAATCGCAAGTAATCCTAGAGATATCTTATCTTTTCTCAAACTATCGCTTTCTCGGTATCCTTATCGAAGAAATGGATCTTGCTCATGTCAAATACCATGTCGATGTCGCGGTTCACTTCGGGCTTGTCATGTCCCCCTACGCGCGCGATGAAGGTATGTTTCGGAGTAGCCATATGGAGATAGACCTCGGAACCCATCGGTTCCACGACATCCACCCGGGCCGTAACGGTATTTTCCGGAGGCGCTTCCTGTACAAAGAGTTTATCGTAGATATCCTCGGGCCTTATGCCAAAGGTGACTTCCTTTCCCTCATAACTTGCCACTTTAGGAATCATATCATCCACGAGTTTGACTCTAAAAGTGCCCTCGTCGAAAGAGAGCTTACCGTCCGTCTTTACTATCCTGCCCATAAGGAAGTTCATCGGAGGGCTTCCGATAAAACCGGCGACAAATTTATTGACCGGCTTATCATACAGGCTGATGGGATCGGCGACCTGATGGACTATACCGTCCTTCATGACGACGATCCGGTTTCCCATCGTCATGGCTTCCACCTGGTCATGGGTAACGTATATCATCGTTGATTGCAGCCTTGTATGGAGTTTGTTTATCTCGGTCCTCATCTGTACGCGCATCTTAGCGTCAAGGTTACTGAGGGGCTCGTCGAAGAGGAAGACAAGCGGCTTTCTGACTATCGCCCTTCCTACGGCTACTCTCTGCCTCTCGCCACCCGAAAGTTCCTTCGGCCTTCTGGTCAGATATCTGGCTATTCCCAGCATCTGCGCGGCTTCTTTGACGCGCTGGTCTATCTCGGCTTTGGAATATTTACGCAACCGCAGGCCGAAAGCCATGTTCTCATAAACCGTCATATGCGGGTAGAGGGCATAATTCTGAAAGACCATCGCGATATCGCGGTCCTTGGCGGGCACATCGTTTACCAGTTTGTCGCCGATATAAATCTCTCCCTCGGATATCTCCTCCAGGCCGGCTATCATCCTTAAGGTCGTTGACTTCCCGCAGCCGGAAGGGCCGACTAATACGACAAATTCCTTGTTTTCTATCCCCAGCGTGACATCGGAAACAGCTTTAATATTGCCGCCGTAAACCTTTGAAATATGCCTTAAACTTACCTGAGCCATTGAGTCCTCCTTGAAATATAACTTAATGATACTACGGAAGTTAACTACATGTCAAGTTAAGTAATCTATGACCCCTGCGATGCCGGATTTAAGGTTCTTCCTGTGCATTATCATATCTATGAGTCCGTGTTCCAATAAGAATTCCGAACGTTGAAACCCCGGCGGCAGCTTCTGCCTTATCGTCTGTTCGATGACACGCGGCCCGGTAAAACCGATCAAGGCCTTCGGTTCGGCTATTATTATATCGCCCAAAGAGGCGAAACTCGCCATGACGCCCGCCATCGTCGGGTTTGTAAGCACGGATATGAAAGGCACCCCCGTCTCGTGAAGTTTAGCAAGCGCGGCAGAGGTCTTCGCCATCTGCATCAGGGAAAAAAGGCCTTCATACATCCTCGCCCCGCCGCCTGAACCCGATACTATAACAAGTGGCAATCTTAAATTCATGGCCAGTTCGGTGGCGCGTGTTATCTTCTCTCCCACGACTGAGCCCATAGAGCCCATGATAAAGCGTGAATCGGTCACGACAAATATGATCCTCTTGCCGTCTATAGCGCCCCGTCCCGTTATACAGGCCTCGTTTAAGCCCGTCGCCGCCTGATCCTGTTTCAATTTCTCTTCGTAAGAACGGGGGCCCTTGAATTGCAACGGGTCAAGAGACCTTAAAGTCGCGTCACGCTCCTCGAAACTATTGGCGTCCAAAAGCATCCCGATCCGCTCATGGGCGGTAAGGATAAAATGATAGTCGCACTTCGGACAGACCTTCAGGCTCTCTTCAAGCGCTTTATTATAGATGATCTCTCCGCAGTCCTCGCACTTAGTCCAGAGGCCCTCGGGGATGTCTTTCTTCTTGGCGATTTTTACTATCGTATATTTTGGTTTGCCGAACATATCATTCCAATCTGTTTATCACCAAACCTGACGGCGGCTTCGGGTAGAAATATGTGGTCTTATGGGGCATCCTCTCGCGGCATTTGACTATATTCTTTATATCTTCCAGCGCGGGAGGATTCAGGAAAAAAGCCGCCCTGTTCTTTCTTCCGTCAGCCCAATTAAAAGCGGCTTCAGGATCTCTCGTAAAATGAATAGAACTTTCCGCGTTTACGCCTTTCATGCCGAAGATCTTTTCTAAGATCAGGCTGTGAAGGATAACGACGTCAAGGTTTCTCCAATAAACGGAATGCTTTGATTTTATAAGCTCACCGGCGTCTTTCTGCTTTAAGGCGAGGCGGAAATAATCCTTTCCGCCCATATAGGCTCCAATAACATGCCTGCCTCTTGATCTCATCAGAGAAAGCATATTCTTCTTGCTTCCGGCATATATTATATCAAAAAACTCCTTCATCTTAACCATCTTGTTCCTGAAGGACGCTCCGGAAATGCCCTTGACCATCCGGTGCGTCGGAAGGATGGTAAGGCCGCCTTTGTCCGAGGTGGCAAAATACATCATCACATAATCATAAGCATTTGTCTGTTGCCGTTTTTTAGGCCTCTTCATCGCCTTGCGAAACTCAAGCGCCACCTCATAGCGATGATGTCCGTCGGCTATCAGGGCCCTCTTATTCCTGATGGCGCGGCTTAATTTAGTTATCAATCCTTCATCCGACATACGCCAGATCTTATTTCTGGTGCCTTCGAATTCCACATCGAGTATCGGTTTCCGCCTGCACGCAACACCCTTTAAGATCTGCATTATCTTTTTATTATCATCCAAGACGATCGAGAATATCGGGCTTAAATTGGCCTTAACCTCTTTCATAAGCCTGAACCTGACCATCTAGGGACCGGAGAAGGTCCTTTCATGCGGAAGAAAGCCCCTGGTGCGGTCCTCCTCTAATTTTGCCAGAGAAATAAAACCTAATCGCGCCTTTCTCCTGCCTGCCTCCTTATATTCCTGGCTGTAGACATAAATCGAGGAGGCATCGTCTTTCGCGAATACCCCCTCTTTTATCCACCGCTCAAAAAATCCTCTCGCCCTCGTGTATCTGTTGTTTGAGGCGGAGTCTTTCTTTGATGTCTTGCCAAGGTCTATTCTTATAAAATTTTTAGGATGGGACTTGTAATAACGCGCCTGTTGCCGCGGTGTTATGACGTCGTAAGGCGGAGTTATGACCTTGGCGAGATTACCGACCGCTTTCCGGCTGTATAGAAGCCCTCTGAAAGGTTTTATTATCGTCATCTTCTCATAAATCCTACTATCAGCGCACCAACAAAATCGGACAACAAGTCGAAGATATCCGCATATCTCCCCGGTATAAACATCTGGTGGAATTCGTCAGTCGCGGCATATAAAGTCGCGATCGCGACCGCTGTTATTATAAGGGGCCTTTTGGCCAGCTTTATCTCTGTCCCCCTCAATGCGCGTATAAGCAGATAGCTTAAAATACCGTACTCGACAGCATGCAAGAATTTATCAAGATAAGGTATCTCTATCCCTACCGGAAATGGCTGCGGCATTGAGGACACAGTGAAGATTATAACACAATAAATGATAACCGGCAGCCAAAAAATAATAAATTTATTCATGCCGGCTTTCACTTGAAGAAACTCTTTAGCTTTTTTATAAACGAGGCGGCTTTAGGGAATGTCTCTTCGCCCGAGGCCTTGGCAAATTCCTCAAGAAGGCGCCTTTGAACATTGTTTAAATTCGCCGGTGTCTCGACGATAATACGCACGTGTTCATCACCCCGGAGGTGGTCATGAAGGCTCATGATGCCTTTTCCTTTTAACCTGAATATCTTCCCGCTTTGCGTCCCCGGCGGGACCTTCATCCTGACCTTTCCTTCCAAAGTGGGGACTTCTACATCTATACCGAGTGAGGCCTCGACCATTGATATGGGGACCTCGCAGAGTATATCGTCATTGTGACGCTCGAATATCTCATGAGGTTTTACATACACCAACACATATAGGTCTCCGCGCTGGCCTCCGCGTAAACCCGCCTCTCCCTCGCCGCTTACTCTTAGCCTCATCCCGCTCTCGATGCCGGCGGGGATCTTTACGCTTATCTTCCTCTCGACGACGACCCTGCTTGTCCCCCTGCATTTTGGGCAGGGCTTGGCGATGATCGTTCCCTCGCCATGACATTTATCGCAAACCCGCGAAAATAACATAAATCCGCGGGAAGAAGATACCTGTCCTGACCCTCCGCATTGCGGACAACGTGTCTTGCTTGAACCGGGTGCTGCGCCTTCGCCTCTGCAGGTCTGGCAGATCTCATGGCGAGGTATCACAAAACTCTTTGTAGTCCCGAACGCGGCCTCCTCGAAGCTAACTTCCAGATCGTATTGAAGGTCTGATCCGCGCCGCCTGCCGCCTCTTCTTGTACCCCCGCCGCCAAAAAGACCGAAGTGCTCGAATATATCCCCTAAATCTAGGCCGCCTATACCAAGGTCCTCGAATATGCTCGAGAAATCAGCGCCCCGGTATATGTCTTCTGTCGTATAACGCGAGTCTATACCGGCATGGCCGAATTGGTCATACTGGGTGCGCTTCTGCGGGTCGGATAAGACGGCATACGCCTCTGAGAGTTCTTTAAATTTCTCCTCGGCACCCTTCCTGTCCGCAGGATTCCTGTCCGGATGATACTTTAAGGCGAGCCTTCGGTATGCGCTCTTGACCTCATCAACAGAGGCGTTTTTTTGAACGCCTAGTATCTCATAATAATCGCGTTTTTCTGCCATCTTTAAATTAACCTGTCATTCCTAAAATGTCATTGCGAGGAGCCCCGTATCAAGTACGGGGTAAACTCCGCGACGAAGCAATCTCATAAGCAAAATTACGATTTTCGTCTTCGCCGCACCGCTCGATTTTCCCCAGCGAGGAAAATCTCTCTCGAGATCCATGCCCGCTCGCATCTGCAACGTGCGGCTCAAGACCGAAAATCTTCATTTTGTAACATTTTTTCATTGTAGACAACCTTCAAGCTTAGCGGCGCCGAAACGGCGTCTGCTGGAGCGCCTTGTTAGCCATGTTTTTAATTTTCTTTTTTATACAGAGCATAAACATATGGTCTTGGGTCACCATAAGGATTTATGAACGTATATTCAAAATGTGAGATAAGCTTAAACGACGAGCTCAATTTTTCTGATAATTCTTCTATAGAATACCTATGAAGAGCTAATCCGGCACATTTTGGCGCACCTGTTTTTGAAAATTCGGCAAATATTGCATATCCACATGTTTTCAATGTTGATTTTACATTTTCAAAGTATCCATTAATATCATCTTCATCGGTTAGAAAATGTAAAACTGCTCTATCAATCCATATGTCGACCTCTGGCAGTATACTTTGAATCGGTTGTGCGATATCTTGGCAAAGCCAATCAATTTTACCACCTTTGTCATTTAGCCTGTCTTTGACTCGGTTTAGAGCCTCAATGCTAATATCATTAAGAACTAATTTTACGCCATAGGAGAAAAGTTCTTCTATCAAAACTGAAGTGCCAGCTCCAGGGAGAAATATCGTAGATTTCTTCCATCCTGGAATTTGATTCAATAATTCCAATGTTTGGGATGCGTTTTTTTCGTACCATCCTAATTTTGAATCTTCTGTATTAGAAAATATTGTATCCCAATGCTTACTACTTGACTTCATGATTTTTTCTTTATTTTTTAAGGGCTAACAATTAATAGACGAATGTCGTAGTTTATGTTATTGAGCGTTTCCCCAATTTAATTCTATCGTTTAACTTGGACGCTTTCATAAGTTCCATAGATTCAAACTGCAAGGTGTCATTCCCCGCTTCCGCGGGAATGACATTACTTTTTCTTTTTGTCGTCCTTATCCTCGTCATCGACTTTATATTCCGCGTCGATGATGTCGTCTTTCCCGCCGGAGGCAGCTCCGCCGCCTTCGCCCCCTTGAGGACCTGTGTCTCCCTGCGGCTGTTCGGGGCCTGCCTGTGGGCCCGCGCCTGGCTGGCCTTTCTGCGAACTGGCCTTGTATATCTCTTCGGCAAGTTTATATGAGGCCTGCTGCAGGTCTTCCATGGACTTCTTTATCCGGTCGAGGTTCTTATCCTTTATCGCCTGTTTCAAGTCGTTAAGCCTTACCTCGATATTGGCGCGGTCTGACTGGCTGACTTTATCGCCGTAGTCTTTCAGGGATTTCTCGGTCGCGTAAACAAGGCTGTCTGCTTGATTGACGATCTCTATCTCTTCTTTTTTCTTAGTATCCTCGGCGGCAAATTTTTCCGCTTCTTTGACCATCTTCTCGATCTCTTCCTTGGAGAGTTTCTTCGGAGCGGTTATCTTTATCGATTGCTCTTTGCCTGTGCCGAGGTCCTTGGCGCTTACGTGGACTATGCCGTTTGCGTCGATGTCAAAAGTGACTTCTATCTTCGGTATGCCTCTGGGCGCGGGAGGGATTCCCACCAGATCAAATCTCCCAAGATCTACGTTATCGTTGGCCATCGGCCGCTCGCCCTGCAGGACGCGGACCGTGACCGCGGGTTGGTTGTCCGCCGCGGTCGAGAATATCTCGCTTTTTCTCGTCGGAATAGTGGTATTTCTCTCGATCAACTTTGTGAATACCCCGCCTAATGTCTCGATGCCTAAAGACAAAGGCGTTACGTCAAGAAGCTGTATATCCTTTATCTCGCCTTTTAAAGCCGCCGCCTGTATCGCGGCACCCAAGGCGACGCATTCCATCGGGTCGACTCCGCGTTCTATCTTCTTTCCGACATAATCTTCGACAAATTTCTGGATTATAGGCATTCTTGTAGGGCCGCCGACCAATATCACCCTGTCAACGCCAGAAACCGAGAGTTTCGCATCACTTATCGCGCTCTCCATCGGCGCGCGGCACCTGTTCACTATCGGCGATATTAGGTCTTCGAGTTTCGCGCGGGTTATCGTGTGCGTGAAATGTTTCGGTCCGCCGGCATCCGCGGTTATAAATGGCAGGTTTATGTCGGTCTCGAGCGTACTCGAGAGCTCGACCTTTGCCTTTTCCGCGGCTTCGCGGAGTCTCTGGACAGCCATCTTGTCATTCTTTAGATCAATGCCTGTCTCACGCTTGAAAACGCCTACTAAATAATCGATGAGCGTATTGTCCATATCGGTCCCGCCGAGCTGCGTATCGCCGTGGGTGGATAATACCTCAAAACCGCTCGCCTTCTGTTCTTTGTCGTACCACATCTCCATTATCGTGACATCGAGTGTTCCACCGCCTAAGTCAAAGACCATGATCTTAAGTTCCTTATCCGCCTTATCGATGCCGTACGCGAGGCACGCGGCCGTAGGCTCATTTATAATACGAAGGACTTTCAGGCCCGCTATCTCGCCGGCGTCTTTTGTCGCCTGCCTCTGGTTATCATTAAAATAAGCCGGGCAGGTTACGACAGCCTCTGTCACCGTATCGCCGAGATACGCTTCCGCGTCCTGCTTTATCTTCTGCAGGATAAACGCCGATATCTGCTGCGGCGTATATTCTTTACCGTAGCAACTGAACTTAAAATCAGTCCCCATCTTCCTCTTCGCGGCCTGGATAGTCCCTTCCGGGTTTATCGCCGCCTGACGGCGCGCCGGCTCACCGACTAAGCGCTGCCCATCCTTGGTAAACGCGACGTACGAAGGGAACGCCTTGCCGCTCGCGACACCGGCTCCTTCAGCCGACGGGATTATCGCGGGGCGGTCGGCTTCCATTATCGCAGCCGCTGAATTTGAAGTTCCCAGATCGATTCCGATTGCTTTTGCCATTTTATATTTCCTCCTCTGATTTGCCTTTTTCCGTTTTCTTCTTTGAGACCTTGACAACAGCCGGCCTCAATACTTTGCCGTTAAGTTCGTATCCTTTCCTCATTACCTCTAATACTATATTTTCGGGATGCCCGTCATCCTCGATATGGGCTATGGCCTCATGCTTATCCGGGTCAAAGGGCTGGCCCTCCGGGTCTATCTTCTTTAAGCCGTAATCTTCCAGTGTCGCCTGAAAGTGCTGTCTTATCATCTCTATCCCCTGTAGCAGGGCCTTCGCGTCATTGGAATTCTTAGCGGAATCGATCGCCCGTTCAAAGTCATCCATCACGTTCAAGAGGGCCGCTATGAGGCCTTCGTTGGCGAACTTTATGAAATCCAGCTTCTCGCGGTCCTGCCTCTTCCTGCGGTTATCGTAATCCGCCTGAATCCGCAGCATCTTATCGAGATATTCGTCCGCCTTCGCCGCCTTCTCTTTAAGGGTATTTAATTCATCTTCGGGGATTTTTGACTCTTCGCCTTCCAATTGGATCTCCTTATTCGCTTAATCTGGTCAATAAACGGCTGAAGACGTCGCTGACATAACCGACGACCGGGACGGATGTTGAATAATCCATACGGGTCGGTCCTATTACGCCGATGCTGCCGATATTCTGTTCGCCTACCTTATAATTCGATATGACAAGGCTGCATTCCCTGATATCCTCATAAGGATTCTCGGTGCCGATATGGACCCTGACCCCCTCTTCGTTCAGGTCGCGGTCCATGATATCCAGTATCTCCTCTTCTTCCTCAAGCGCCTTAAGCAGGGGCCTGACTTTATCGGCATACCTGAACTCCGGCTGCTCTATTATGTGATGAGCGCCGTCTAAAAATATTCTCTCGGCCTCTTCTTCCAATATGTGCGACACCTTAAGGATATCGGTGGCCTCTTTAAAAAGATGGTGGAATGCGTCATTCTCCCCCAAGACCTTCCTTAAGAGATAGTCGCCTATCTCGCTTAACTGCAATCCGGAAAGTTCGTCATTTAAGAAACGCGATATCTTCATGAGTTCGGACTCATCGCAGAACTCATCTAACTCAAAGATAGAATGCTTGACTATCCCCTGCGCGGTAAACAGAAGCGCGTAGACCTTTGTGCGCGTGGCGGGTATCAGCTCTATCCTCTTGAAGGTGCGCCTCTTGGCCCTCGGAAAGCTTACGACAGAGGCCTGCCGTGTTAAAGTTGAGATAAGTTTCGCGGCCCTCTTGACTATATCCCTGAGTTCCTCAAAATCCTGGCTCAGTACGCCTTCTATGAATTCTTTCTCATCCTGTGTAAGATGCTTCTCTTCCATCAGAGAATCCACGTAATACCTGTAGCCCTTATCGGTCGGAACCCGGCCCGCAGAAATATGAGGGTGGGTAATGTATCCTATCTCTTCCAGCTCAACCATGATATTTCTTATAGTCGCCGGGCTTATGCGTTCCCTGAATTTCTTGGACACAGCCATAGAGCCGACAGGTGTAGCGGTAGAAACATACGCATCTACCACTATTCCTAAAATCTTGTTTCTCCTTGAAATTACGTCAGTTACAACCATTTTTATCTCCGAATTAGCACTCTTTTAGTTTGAGTGCTAATCAAAGTTTATCACAAAATCCCTTTTTGTCAAGGATATTTTTTAAGCGGGGCACCATATCGGCTTCAATATAGACACCTTCAGGCCTGAATTCCTTCCTGATTATACTTGCTTCTTTGTATATCTGGCTAAGGAGTTTGCCTTCTGACTGAGGTATCAGCGCCTTCACGTAAACAAGCGAGGCAAAGAGCATCATAGATATCCTCTCGACCAGCTCTTCCAGATTCTCCTTATTAAGCGCTGATATGGGTATCGCGTTCTCGAAATCCTTCCTTAAACGCTCTATCGCCGATTTATCATCTATTTTGTCGATCTTGTTCAAAGCGATGATTATCGGTTTATCGTGTACCTCCAGTTCTTCCAATACCTCATGGACCGCCTCGTTTAATTCGCTTATCATCGGACTGCTTGCGTCCAAGATGTGGATCAATATATCGGCCTCAATGACCTCCTCGAGAGTGGCCTTAAACGCCTCTATCAAATGATGAGGAAGGTTATGCAGAAAACCAACCGTATCGACAAAAACGACCTTTTGGTTATTAGGAAGAATAAATCTTCTGGCGGTCGGGTCCAGCGTGGAAAATAATCTGTCCTCGGCTATGACATCGGAATGCGTAAGCGCGTTCAATAGCGTCGATTTCCCGGCATTGGTATATCCTATGAGCGAAATGTTTGCGATTTCGCTCTCATGCCTCTTGCGTCTAAGACCCTCTCTGCGCAGATGGATCTTTTTTAATTCGTCTTTTAATTTGGAGATCTTGTCTCTTATTTTGCGCCGGTCTATCTCAAGCTTTTGTTCGCCGGGCCCTCTTGTTCCGATACCGCCTCCTAACCGCGAGAGCATTATGCCTTTGCCTTTAAGGCGCGGCAGGAGATATTGCAACTGCGCCAATTCGACCTGCACCTTACCTTCCATCGAGTGCGCCCTGTGGGCAAATATATCTAATATTAATTGCGTCCTGTCTATTACCTTGACGCCGATAATATCTTCGAGGTTCTGCTGCTGTGTGGATGAAAGGTCGTTTCCGAAAATGACCACATTAGCGCCTTTATCCGCGCATATCGCGCCTATCTCCTCTGCCTTGCCCGTCCCGATATAGTATCCGGCGGTGGGCCTGTCTTTAAAACACTCAACTGAACCCGCTACCGAAAGGCCGGCGGACTTCACGAGTTCCTTCAATTCAAAATTGATATCGTTGAGTTTCCAAGTATCTTTGTAATCGTTATCAAAAAACTCTGTCGTGACTAAGAGAGCTTTTTCCATATCTCCTTCGCAATCTCCTTGGAATCAAAATTCTCATCCAACATCATCCATTCTATCCTCTTATCCCGTCTGAACCATGTAAACTGCCTTTTCGCATAATGGCGGGTATTGCGCTTTATCAATCTTTTTGCTTCCTCGATATCGTATTCGCCTCTTAAGAAAGCGAAGACCTCTTTATATCCGAGCGCCTGAGAGGCAGTGAGACTGAGTTTCTTCTCTGTCAATCTCTTTGCCTCGTCCACAAGCCCCTCCTTAAACATCAGGTCAACTCTTTCTTCTATCTTTTTATATAGTGCCGGCCTTTCCATATTCAAGCCGAATATCCTTACTTCGTATTTATCGCTTAAACCTACGGTATTGGTCCTCAGCTGGGAAATCGGCGCCTTTGCCTTCTCGTAGACTTCCAAAGCCCTAAGTATCCGCCGCAGGTCGTTTGGATGAATCCCGGAGGCGGCTTCCTTATCGACCTCCTGCAACCTTATATATAAAATCCCGGTGCCAAACTCATCGGCTTCCTGCTTAAGCCGTGCCCTGAATTCCCTGTCTGTCGAAGGGGCTTCAAATATACCGTCGATCAATACCTTTACATATAAGCCGCTTCCGCCGACGACCAAAGGCGTCTTGCCTCTTGCGATAATATCTTCTATCGCCTTAACCGCCATACGGCGAAACTGCGCGACCGAGAATTCGTCCGAGGGTTCGATTATATCTATCATATGATGCGGAATTCTCGTAATCAGGCCTTCGGCCGGCTTTGAAGTGCCGATATCCATTCCTTTATAGACCTGCATCGAGTCGCAGGAAATGACCTCACCGTTTATCAGGCCGGCGAGTTCAATGGAAATCCCTGTCTTTCCTATAGCGGTGGGGCCGACAAGAAAAACCAACCGTTCTTTCATGGACTAAGGAAGGATCTTTATAGGCAAGCCTTCTGCCTGCAGGCGCCTGGCCAATTCTTCCGCTTCCGCTCTCGTATCTAATCTGCCGACGCGGACCCTGTATGCCTCCCGGCCGTCGCTCTGCATCTTGAGTATGGCGGCGTCATACCCTTTCTTTACTAACTCATCGCATAACTTAAGTGCGTTTGACTTTTTTCCGAAGGAGCCCACCTGTACCGTAAAATAAAGCATCTCCTCGCTTAATGCCTGCGAGGCCATCTGCGCCTCGAAACTAAGCGGATACTCGGCCTTTACTTTTTGATAATAATTCCTCGCGCTCTGCCATTTACCCTCTTTCTGCGCGCATTTGCCCAACCTGAAATACGCCGTAGCGGCGGCTTCTGACTTAGGATATCCGGTAATGTATTTTTCGTATGCCTCGGCCGCATTCTGGTAATCCGCACTCAGATAATAACTGTCAGCTAACCCAAGTTGGGCAAGCGTCGCGTATTCGCTTTTGGGATAATTTTCTATCAAGGATTTAAAATTCTCCCTTGCCAGTTCATACCTGCCTAATTTGTTCAGGCTTGTACCCGATATATAATACAATTTGTCCTTTTCTTTGGATGCCGAGGATAAAGTTTTTGTCGCTTCGCGCGCCGCGTTCTCGTAGTCTCCTCGTACAAAATATTCCTCCGGCGTCTGGGCATTTGCCTCGCTAAATAAAGCCGGGCCAAATAAAACCGCAATGGCGACAAGGCTGCCTACCAGCGTATGCCCAAAGACCGAATTTATCTTCACCGTCTTTAACTTTCCTATCAAATCGCTCTTTCCGGCTAAGGCGACTTTTAAATTCTGCCTGTTTCTTCCGGTCACTTTATGTTTTTCCTTTCTGCATATATTCTCAACAAGGACTTCGGCCTGCGTGCCGATGAACTCCTTATCCTTCAAGCCTGATATCCTATCCCGCAGTTGCAGCAGGGCCTGATTACGCTCTTCTTTCACCCCCTTAGGGACATCATCATCGAGCCCGCTCGCTTTAGCCGGCGGACGCGGGGAATACTTGAATATAAACGCGGAGTTGAACTCTATTTCTTCCATCAATTTTTTGGTCGCTTTGAAATCCTCTTCCGTCTCGCCGGGATAGCCGACTATTATATCGGTGGTCATAGCGCAATCCGGCACATATTTCTTCAATAATTCCGCCTTGCGCGCGTATTCGGACGCGGTATAGCCTCTGTTCATCGACTTTAAGATTCTATCAGAACCCGACTGTAATGGCAAATGAAGATGTTCGCAGACCTTATCCAGATCCCGCATCGCCTTAAATAAGCCCTCGCCGGCGTCTTTGGGGTGGCTCGTAAGAAACCTTATTCTTTCTATGCCATCAATGCCGTTTATTTTATTCAGAAGTTTTATAAAATCGCGCTCGCCATCTTTATATGAATTCACATTCTGCCCTAAAAGAGTCACTTCCTCATAGCCTTCTTCTGCCAACTTTTTTATTTCATCTATTATATCCTGCGAGGGCCTTCCTACCTCACGCCCCCTTACATACGGTACGATGCAATATGAGCAGAAATTATCGCAACCTTCCATTATCGTGACAAGCGCGGACACGCCTTTTTTATGGTAAGCAATATTCTTTATCTCCGGCCGGCTTTCTCTATCGACGGCCAATAACCCCCTCTCCCCTTTGGGGAGAGGGCAAGGGTGAGGGGCAATTAATCTCTCTATTATCTCCGGTATCTCGTAAATATTCGCCGGGCCGGCGATGAAATCCACTATCGGCAGTTTTTCTATTATCTTATCGCCCTGCGCCTTGGCCATACAGCCGACCACTCCTACGATCAGGTGCGGCCTTTTCTTCTTCAGGGCCTTAAGCGCGCCGATATTGCTTATTGCCCTCTCCTCGGCGTGCTTCCTTACCGAACAGGTGTTAAAGAGCGCGACATCGGCCTCTTCCGGCGAATCAGATAAGATATGTCCCCTCTCAAGGAGCATACCTGTAATCTCTTCGGAATCCCGGTCGTTCATCTGACACCCGTAGGTTTGTAAAAAAACTTTTGGCATTAAAATCCTCCGGTTT
>JAUYOH010000015.1 GCA_030695925.1 Candidatus Omnitrophota bacterium | reverse complement strand
AAATCCAGTCCTGCTTGCCGTTTCCTTTGTCGGTCTTAAAAACCTCTCTCCAGTCTTTACCGTCAGATGAAATCTCAAGCGAATATGATTTGGGATAGCTCTCGCCCCATGTTAAAATAATTCCACCGAGCGACATGCTGTTCGGCAGTCTGATATCAAACTGCAAACCGTCTTTTGACGCCGTTAAAGAAGGCGGGTTGTTGCCGTCGAGAAAGATGACTTCCCATAAGGAGTTGCCCCAACCCGTCCCGCGCTGGATGCAATCGATTTTAAGCGCGTTGGCTTCTATCGGCTCGAAATAGATTATATCGGTATTTCCGTCGCCGTCGGATGTCTCGTATACCTTCTTCCAGTTGCCGGAGGTATCCTGGGCTTCTATATTATATTTTTCGGTAAAGGCCGTCTCCCATTTTAATATAACCCCGCAGATTTTCTGCGACGTCTCAAAATCCGCCCGCCACCACTGGTTGTCCTCAAACTTGCTCGACCAACGGGTCTGCATATTGCCGTCAATAGCAAAATCAGCCCTGTAATCGCTGTCGCCGGAAGAAGCCGTCGCTTTAGCCTTTATCGGGTCGGGTTCGTTGAATTTGACCTCCCAAAGGGAATTACCCCATTCGGCGCCGCGCTTATTCAGGACCAATTTCACATAACGCGCCTTGACAGGGGTTATCTTTATTACTTCGGCGCCGCCTTTGCCATCGGAAGTCCTGTAGATCTCTTCCGATAATTTGTTATCCAGCGAGGCTAGTATCTTATAATCTTTCGTATAGGCGGCTTCCCAATAAAGGGTGATCTTTTTAATTTCAATCGGTTTTCCGAAATCTACTATCCACCACTGGTTATCCTGAAATTGGCTGCTCCAGCGGGTTGTGGGGTCGCCGTCTATCGCCAGTTGAGGGGAATTATTTTCTTCTGTTGAGGAAGCGGTGGCCTTCCAGTCTGTTTCAATTGCACACAAGGGCAAAACAAAGACAAATATAGCGAAAAGCACGACACCAGAGACTCCGTTTATTTTATTCATCTTTCTCTCCTTAAATATATGCAATAATATTACACTATGAAAAAATAAAAAGCAATAACCAATCTTAAATATAAATTGACACTTTAAGCGCCGACGAATTATAATAACGCTAAGATGAAAGCGGAAATAATCTCAATCGGGACCGAGATACTTCTCGGGCAAATCTTAAACACCAACCAGCAGTGGCTTTCTGTTCAGCTTGCCGCCCTCGGCATCGACGTCTACTATCATTCCACGGTCGGAGATAATCCGCAGCGGCTCATACAGGCGATAAGGCAGGGGTTGGAGCGCTCG
>JAUYOH010000014.1 GCA_030695925.1 Candidatus Omnitrophota bacterium | reverse complement strand
TAATCCGCAAAATGCGCCTCTCGACTCCACTGAACCGTTTATGGCCCAGGCTTCGGCCGGACAGGGCGTTCCGCAAAAATGACGTATGGCGCAGCGAAAACAGGGCTCAATCTTCTCAATGCGCCTTCCTGCAATAGACTCAAATGGCGCTGACTTCAGGACCGCTTTGACATTATCCCTGAAAATATTGCCGCCTCTAAACTTCTTTATTCCAATGAATTCACTACAGGGGAACATGTCGCCATTACTTGAGACTGCGAAGAAACACCTCCCCGCCCCGCATGGCGAGATATCGCACATGAGCCGACGGGCCGTGGGCGCCAGAATACCCACCAAGACATTCGCGAAGTTCGCGACCACCAGTTTACGGCCGGTCTTTTGATAAAGCTCGTAGACGCGATCCAGCGCTCTCAGATAATACTTAGCGATTTCCGCGTCCGGCGGCTTTTGCCTGTAACCGCCGGGCAGAGTGCAACGAACGGGATTGAGCATACAGGTCGGCACTTCCATGCGATGAAAAAACTCGACTATTTCAGCCTGAAGATGCACGTTTTCTTTCGTCACGGTGCAGATAACGGAATAATTACGGTACCCCTTAAGCCGTTTAATAAGGTCTATGACTTTCATGGAAACGCCTTCGCCATCCCAGCTCCGCCTTAACCGGTCTGCCACGCCATGTATGTGGCCATCCAAAGAAAGGCCGATGCTTATGCCTCTTGAAGTCAAAAATTCCAGCGCTTCGGCGTCCAAAAGCGTTCCATTGGTCTGAATACCAAAATTGAATTCATCGCTAAATTTATCTATCGCGGCAAAAACGGCTTTTTTATTAAGCAGGGGTTCAGCGCCATGAAAAACGATCTGAGGTTTCTGCCCTTTTGGCAGACTGGACTTAAAATAACCTTTAATGACCCCAAGCGCTTCCGAAAGTTTTCCAACGGACATATGCGCTCCGTTTTTGCGTAACGCCGCTGGAATGTAACAATAGGAGCAATTCAGATTGCATCTATCGGTCGCGTTAAAATAGACGGCGGAAGGCACGAGCTTAAAACGCAGGGTATCCATCTCGCCGGAGAAAGCCTTTGCTTTCGCACGATACTTATTAAACAAAGACGAATCTGCCAGGGTACCGGCCAGCTTGTCTTTTCTTACCAGGGCCCAGAATGCCGTATCGGCAGAAACCAAACAGACATAGTCCCTATGGCCGATATCTATGGGCTGAATATGCTCTCCCTCACCTGTATTAAGATATCTTCTCATAACGTATTATTTCTGTGACACATAATGGGACAGCCCTGTGCCTTTCGCATTACATTTTTTGCGGCGGGCGATAACGCTTTTTTTTGCTTTGCGCACCTTTTTCTCCATGTCAATCACCTCCCTTATGCTTTTAATGGTTTCTACAAAATAAAAACCCCGACTATAGCAAATTTTTCGCTATGCTCGGGGCTGCACCCTGATTTACTTAACCCTTCCGCGAGGTTTGAGCGTTATATGAAAATGGCTCTACCTTTTATAATAGGCAGGTCTTCTGGCTCCCGGATCAATCTACTCATCACGCCTTCCCATCCTAAGAATAGTGGCTTTTATGACTTTCGTCCCCGGTTACAGCGGCGGGACCGCATCCGATTTCTGGCTTTGGCTAATCTGTGCCAAACCATGGCCTTC
>JAUYOH010000103.1 GCA_030695925.1 Candidatus Omnitrophota bacterium | reverse complement strand
ATTTTGCTTGCGCAAAATTGGTTTAGGCTCTTGCCTCTTCGCTCGCCGCTACTGAGGCAATCTCGGTGATTTCTTTTCCTCGGGGTACTTAGATGTTTCACTTCTCCCGGTTTCGCTGCCCCACCACTATGAATTCATGGCGGGGCTATCGCAAAATAACTTGCGATGGGTTGCCCCATTCGGAATTTTCCGGATCAAAGCCTGTTTGCGGCTCCCCGGAGCATATCGCTGCTTACCACGCCCTTCATCGCCTTCTCGTACCAAGTCATCCGTCATAAGCTCTTAGTAGCTTGACCATTTTAATTTTACAATTAAAATGTAAAGTTGTTTGCTTTTGGCAACAAACAACGTCATTATTGATCGATGCTCGATTCACCTATTGTTCTTGTCCCTCGGCTTCGCTCGGGACTATCCTGAGCCTGCCGAAGGATGTTACCTTGTGTTACTATGGATTGTCAAAGAACGAGTTACTACTTTTTATAAAAGTAGCCAAATTGTATATTAAAATTTCTTTAGTCAGCTATTCTATTTGCTTCCCCCGCAAATTTGCTTACCGTATACAGTGTCAAATTTAGCGCGGGGGCATCCCCATGCCAGCTTTGCCTGCTATTTTATCAGCAGCAAAACTATGGGGATGGTGGAGACAACCGGGATCGAACCGGTAACCTCCAGCTTGCAAAGCTGGCGCTCTCCCAACTGAGCTATGTCCCCGGTAATCTCTTAGTGGCTGTGCCATGTATTCGAGCCCCGCTGCTTTCTTGCGAAAGCAAGAAGCGGGGCAAGTGGTACATGGTGGGCCGAACAGGAATCGCACCTGTGACCCCCGCGTTATCAGCACGGTGCTCTACTAACTGAGCTATCGGCCCGCGAAGCCCGCCTGCCTGAAAGCTATAGCATGCGGTCGGGCAGAGCTATTTGCTCAACTTATATTTAATGTTTATTGCCTCAAGTCTCGCGCCTTTAGAAAAAAGCGCGGGAATAAGCAAAGACGAAACTCTTTTTTTTACACCTTTTGTTAAGTCGGTCCGTACCTGTGAAACGATACGAACTATTCTTTGTTTAAGTCTCCTTAGAAAGGAGGTGATCCAGCCGCACCTTCCGATACGGCTACCTTGTTACGACTTAGCCCTCCTCACTAACCACACCTTAGACGCCTTCCCCCCTTGCGGGTTAGAAGAAACGGTTTCGGGTGCAGTCAATTCAGGTGGCTTGACGGGCGGTGTGTACAAGACCCGGGAACGTATTCATCGCGCCGTGTCTGATGCGCGATTACTAGCGATTCCGGCTTCATGAGGGCGAATTGCAGCCCTCAATCTGAACTGGCCCCGCTTTTTTGAGATTTGCTCCGCCTTACGGTTTTGCTTCTCTTTGTAGCGGGGATTGTAGCACGTGTGTAGCCCACGGCATAAGGGCCGTACTGACTT
>JAUYOH010000001.1 GCA_030695925.1 Candidatus Omnitrophota bacterium | reverse complement strand
TGAGCGAAGTCGAACCATCGAGACCGGGAAATAGCGATGTTTTTAATAGATGACATATTGCTTGCTCCGTTAAGAGGCATAATCTGGCTCGGGACGAAAATTGACGACATCGTAGGGAAGGAACTATCCGATGAAGGCCGTATAAAAGAAGATCTTATGACCTTGCAATACCGGTTTGAAATGGGAGAGATAAGCATAGAAGACTATAATAGACAGGAGAAGGGACTCTTAGAGCGGTTAGACGCTATTAGAAAGGCCCAGGAAGAAGGGAGTTGATAAATATGGCAGATATAGAAAATATAGAAAAGATAAGGCTGGCGGTCGTTGTTTTTTTAAAAAATACCCTTAACGTAACAGATTTAAGGGTGATTAAAGTAGCCAAGGCCGCGGATGGCTGGGAAGCTGAAGCGGAAGTATATGAAGAGAGCTCATTTATAAAATCATTAGGGTTGCCAACTAAGGTGCGAGATCGTAACATCTATGAAGTTAAATTATCCGATAGTTTAGAGGTTCAATCCTATGGACGTAAGGGTGAATAAAACCCTCATATATTTATATTGCGCCACTAAAACAAAGCCTCCCCTTTCTAATTTTGACGCTATGGGGGTTAAAATCTATCCAATTTATTCGCAGGGTATATATGCCATTGCAAGCCCTGTATCTGCGAATGAGTTTAGCAAAGATAATCTGGAAAAAAATCTGGCAAATATGAAATGGCTCGAAGAAAAGGCGCTGCTGCATGAAAAGGTAATCGAAGAGCTCATGAAAGACACGATCACTATCCCATTCAAATTCCCCACCATTTTTCAATCAGAGGAAAATGTGGAAAAGCTACTCAAAGCGCACAACGCAGAATTTAAAAATATGATGACGGAGCTGGAAGGCAAAGAAGAATGGGGCTGTAAGATATATTGTGACATTGATAATTTTGATCGCCATGTTAGAGAAGGGGATGAATCGATAAAAAAAATAGATGAAGAAGTAATATCCAGTAACAAAGGAAAGGCATATTTTTTAAAGAAGAAAAAAGAGGAATTAATAGAAGATGTTATGAATAAGAAAATATCCGAGTACACAAAAGACAGTTTCGACCGACTATCTAAAGCGAGCGTAAAAACTAAAATTAACAAACTGTTGCCCAAATAGTTAACGCATAAAAAAGATATTATGTTTTTTATTGGAGCGTTTATTTTAAATAAAAAACGACTGGG
>JAUYOH010000160.1 GCA_030695925.1 Candidatus Omnitrophota bacterium | reverse complement strand
CAAATTAAAAAGCAGGACTTTTGTATTCATAGGTTTTGGAATTAAGTATTTTATCCCTAGAATTATAGAGGGAAGGTAGTCATGTAGAAAAACGGACAATTAAAAAGGCTTTTGCTATAACCAGCCTTTCTGTTGCCATATTATAACTTAAATATTGGCACAGTTTAAGGGGGTCAGGGCAGCTTATTCGTTTTCATATGGTAGCGTCTCCGCCTTTCGTTTTTCACTCTAAAGGCTGAGTCGGAATTGGTTATCTTTAAGCCACTGCTTTGCTTCGCGGTGATATTGGAATACTTTATCCAGGATAGCCCAAAAGCGACTCGAGTGATTAGGCTCTACAAGATGAGCCAGTTCATGCACAGCGACATAATCGATAATATTTTGGGGTGCCATAACTAGGCGCCAATTAAAACGAAGGTTTCCATCTGTGTAACATGACCCCCAGCGATGCTTCGCGCTTGAGAGATTGATACTATTATAACGCACTCCCATATTCTCGGCATAGTATTTACATCTTAGTGTAAACAACATAAACGCCTCTTCTCTATACCAGCGCTCAAACAATATCCGCGCCTTAGGTAAATAGCGCTCATTCAATATGAACCGATCCTCAAAAAGAAACTTACCATGCATATCCTGGGTAATATGAAGCGTATATTCATTGCCGAGATAGAGAAATCTTTCACCTTCAATGAATTGTTTAGGTCGAAATAGTGTAAGCCGCTCACGCGTACGATCGTAGATCTTATCAATCCACTTGCGCTTACGGCTTATAAACTCCTGGATCGCCTGCTCTCCGACAAAATGCGGCGCCCTTACAATAAATGTCCCGTCAGAACTAATTTCGAGCGCAAGGCTCCGCCTTTTCGATCTTATGAGCTTAGGCGTTGGAATATCTTTGGATAACGATGTTTTATACATTATATTTTATCATCGTATCTGATGTCTTTTAGAATCCATTTCCCCTAGCAAATCGGACACCCATTTCATAGGCTTTTTGGCAATCCTTAGGGAATATCTCTTGTCGTCTTTTTAATTTTTCTTCAGGGTTAAATCTGGACGCAACCATTTTAGAATAATCTTCAAACTGATATGTGTCGAAACTTAAAAGCTTCTCGCTTGAACCGA
>JAUYOH010000156.1 GCA_030695925.1 Candidatus Omnitrophota bacterium | reverse complement strand
TAGGTAATACCGAGAGAAGTTTTTCAACTACGAAGAAAATTTTATCTCTCTTCTTTAAAAAATCTTCGGCTATCTGATTCGATATTTTAACAAAACTTGTTTTGACTTCCGGATTTTTGTAGTTAGGCTTGCAATATTTGCGATTTGAACGCTGGTCGACAATTATAATATCTTTATCTTTTAATTCTTCGACCTGTCTATATACATAACTGTAAGAAATGTTTGTTTTCGTAGCTAACTCATTTATTGTAAACTGGGCATATACGTCATCATAGAATAGCTTTATTATTTTATCTTGCATTTTAACCTCCATTATCACTTGTGGTGATGATATTATCACTAAAACTAATATATGTCAAGCTGGAATTTTGAAGAGAAAAACATGCGCATGCCTATTTCGGGTGGATGGGAGTTTTTTTAACGGCTGCTTTTTAGTCCCGCAACTGCGGGACGCGGACTGCTCGAAAAGCAGGACGCAAAAACATCACCCTTGACATCAAAGATGTCAAGGGCTTTTTCTCTTTTTGCCCCCTTTTCCGCCTTTTGCGGATCCGCCTCCGGCGGAAATTTTTTGTATTTACAGGAAAAACAAAAATGCCAAACCAAGAATCTAAAAAGAGTTACAAATTTTTTGCCCCCAAAGTCTTTATTAGGACTTTCGGCTGGCATGCCGAATTTCTGCGAAAAAAATGTCGAGCGCTTTTTACGAGAGATTTTTGAGCAAGCATTGAAATTTGGCAATTCTTTTTATTATTTCCCATTTTGAACCAACCGCTCCTTCTGCTCTCTTCTTAAGGCCTTTATTCTTTTTTCTTCTAAAAACGCTCTCTTAAAATACCTGTATTCCTTCTTCCATACTAGCTTCACCGGCCTTTTATATCTAGTATACTTTGCTCCCCTCTTGCCGTCTTTGTGTTCCTCAAGGCGTCTTTTTAAATCATTCGTATAACCCGTATAAAAAGTCCCGTCTTGGCATTCAAGTATGTATACAAAAATCTTACCATTTCTTTTAAATTTCCTTTTATTCATTA
>JAUYOH010000148.1 GCA_030695925.1 Candidatus Omnitrophota bacterium | reverse complement strand
ATGTTAAAGAAGTTATTTGAGACGAGATTTCCTAAGCAGGCGCTTCTTCTTGTCCCTGTCGCTGTCATCGCGATAGCGGTATTCGATTATCTTAATTTCTATAATCTCTTTGTCCGCGGAGAGATCTATGACCCGGTGAGTTATTGGCTCCTTAAGATTGAACATATTATCCCTTGGCGATGAAAAAATCCTACTGGGGCATATCAGCTCTCATATTAATCGTCTTAATAACCGGGCTTTCCCTGCTTAACTGGCAGAAGTTCCCATTCTTCCTCGATATATATTATCACTTAAATGCCATGCGCGGGTTTGCGACGGCTGGCGGTATAGTAACCCATTCTTTCTGGGAATTGGCCCCCGAAGGCACTGTTAATGTTTATCCGCCGCTATTTCATATCCTGCTTCTTATCCCCTATAAGTTAGGATTTAATGCGCTCTTCATCGCGAGATCCTTCTCGGTCGCCTCTTTTATCCTTCTTCTTTCGACCTTATACTTCGTCGTAAGCCGGCTCTTCTCAAAGAAACTGGGATTTTTCGTGGTCACGGCCGCGTGCATACCGTATACGTTCTTCCTTAAATCTACGATTACCATTCCTGCGACGCTAAGTCTGATATTTATCCTGTGGGCGTTCTTCGCGATAGAAAATAACAGAAAGATCGCCGCCCCGATGCTACTGGCCGCTTCGTTTTATACACATCTGGGCCTGCCGTGGTTAGGAATTTTTACCTTTTTGATCTACGGCGCGTTAAGAAGAGAGAAAATGCGTCCGATATTGCGGGCCGTCTTCTTATCTATTGCCCTGTCGCTGCCTATATTTACACATCTGCTCGCGAATTTCGATAAATTCGAGAGTCTCCTCGGAATACGGGCGCTCGAAAATGAGTTATTCGAATTTTATCCCGTTATATACCTATTCGCTATCGTCGGCCTGTTACGGCTACGCAATAAAATTGTGCGGGACCGCGGGCTGTTCTTCGTCGCGCTCTTTATCGGACTTTTGCCGATGGCCATAAATTACAGATTCAGATTAATAAGCGCCGAGGGGCTGCTTCCGGTCGTCTTCTTCGCTGGGTTAGGGCTGGAAAAAGGTTATGATTCTCTTCGTGATTTCTTTAAGGCGAAGTCGGTCGATCCGCTGACAGTCGGATTTTACTTCTCGTGCCTGTTTATCTTCATCAATTTCTTCTCCCCCACTATCTCGCTCTACAATACACCGATACCGCCGTTTGAAAAAAAGGAGCTTAAATTTTATTTGAGGGACTCGACCGTTACAAATCTCCTGCCGATCTACAAAAGGCACTTAAGGCCGCTTGAGATCAGCTTATATAATCACGAAGCTGAACATTGGATTGAGCTAATAGAAAAAAAGACGGCCCCCGACGATATAATCTGCTCTAATTACAGTTATGTGGGCGGGATGTTATCAGCTTTCTCAGGGCGCGCCAACGGCGCGCGCTTGTTTTACGAGATAAAAGAGCCCGCGCATCCCGTATACGAGATAGGGTCTTCGAAACTTGTGGTGTGGCTGCTGGAGCCGGACGGGCATTTTAGTGATGGATTAAGGAAGTGCCTTGAAAAGTATAAATTCAGGAAGGCCGCTATAACGGAATCGGCAGCGATTCTCTTGCAGGATAATGCTCCGAAATCAAAACCTGTAAAACCGATACTTCCGGCGAAAGCCGCTTTTCTGATATTGCTGCTGTGCTCGCTGCTAATCTATTTTGACCTTGCCCGGCCGCGGAATAAATTCAATAATCTTTCCAGGTCATCATTGGAATAATATTCGACGATGATCTTGCCGCGTTTGCTCTGATGTAAAAGGGTAACTCTCGTGCCGAGCATCTTCTGCAATTCCTCCTCGACGGCGCGGATCTCGGTAGAATGCTTTCTGGGCCTGCCATATGAGGAGCCCTTCATCTTCCTCTTCACGAAATACTCAGCCTCCCTTACCGATAAGCCGCGCTTGATTATCTTATTGCAAAGTTCGAGCTGTGCCCGCTCGGATTCTAACATTAAAATCGCTTTCGCGTGGCCCATCGAGATCCTTCCCCGATAGATCTCTTCTTTTATCTTCTCGGGGAGCTTAAGCAACCTCAATGTATTCGAGATGGACGCCCTGTCTCTGCCCACCTTCGCCGAGATGTCTTCCTGTGTCAAAGAAAATTCATCCGCCAGCCGCTGATAGGCCTTCGCTTCTTCCATAGGATTTAAATCATCCCTCTGGAGGTTCTCGACGAGCGCTATCTCAAGGGCCTCGCCATCTTTCACATCCATAATAATAGCAGGCACTTGTGAAAATCCTAATTCCTTGGCGGCCCTTAACCTTCTCTCTCCGGCGATAAGTTCATAACCGTTTCCTTTGGGCCTTACGATGACCGGCTGCAAGACACCTTTTTCTTTAACGGAAAGTATCAGTTCTTTTAATTTATCGGGATCGAACATTTCTCTCGGCTGAAACCGGCCCGGTGAGATCTCATCGGTCTTTATCTGGACGGTCCCGCGTTCGCCGGGCTTTATCGCCACATCATCCGGTATTAACGCCTTAAGCCCTTTGCCTAATGCTCTCTTCTCCATCCTCTGACTCCTTCTTTTCTTTTGTCTCGATCTCTATCGGGAAATCCACGCCTAAAAATTCTTTCGCGAACTCGTAATAACTGCGCGCGCCGTTCGAATTCCTATCATATAAAATTATCGGCATCCCGAAACCCGGAGCCTCGCCGAGTTTTATCGAACGGGGTATCACGGTGCGGTATACTTTATGCTGAAAAAAGTTCCTCGCTTCTTTTATGACCTCGTCTGTCAGCTTCGTCCTGAAATCCGCCATCGTAAGGAGAATACCTTCTATCTCCAGATGCGGATTTAAATTCTGCCTTACTAAATTTATCGTGTTTAACAACTGCGACAAACCCTCTAAGGCGTAATACTCGCATTGCAGCGGAATGAGCGTGGAGTTGGAGGCGGTCAGCGCGTTGATGGTCAAAAGCCCGAGGCTCGGCGGCGCGTCTAAAATTATATAATCAAAAGATGGCCGTATACTTTCCAACGCGTTCTTTAAACGGAATTCGCGCCCTTCAATTGATACGAGCTCAACCTCAACGCCGGTCAAATCAACGTTTGACGGCACGAGATAAAGATTTGTAAGTTTAGTATTTACAAGTAGTTGCGATATATCTTTGTTGTCTATTAGGGCGTTATAGATGGATTCTTTGACTTGCTTCTTATCGATGCCTAAACCTGAGGTCGCGTTGGCTTGCGGGTCGCAATCTACCACCAAGACATTCCGGCCCGCCAACGCTATAAATGAGGCGAGGTTTATCGCGGTGGTGGTCTTGCCTACGCCGCCCTTCTGGTTACAAACCGATATTATCTTTGCCATTGTTCCACGTGGAACATTTTAATATTTCGTATTTCAAAAGTCAAGTGGTTCTTTTGGGCAGGGACTCAAGATAGACATAAAGCATTGATATGTCGCAGGGAGAAATACCTGATATTCGCGAGGCCTGTCCGATCGATTCGGGCCGTATATTCTCAAGTTTTTCCTGCGCCTCTTTGCGGATTCCTTTGATTTTTTTGTATTCTAACGACGGCGGGATCTTTACCTTTTCTAGTTTTCGAAGGCGTTCGGCTTCTTTAACCTGTCTTTTTATATATCCTTCATATTTAATCTCGAGATCGATCTGCTTTTTGACCTCCTCGGGAAAGGCCGCTATTTCGTCGCGGCGCTTGGCCTTCGCGAGCTCGATGCCCTCCCGGATCAAATCCTTTTTAATCCTCATCGCGTCATATTGAGAATTTGAGATCAGGCCAAATTTAAACCCGTATTCCATAAGGCGCATATCGGCATTATCATGCCGCAATAATAATCTGTACTCGGCGCGGGACGTAAACATCCTGTATGGCTCGTTAGTTCCTTTTGTGACCAGATCATCTATTAAAACGCCGATATATGCTTCAGACCTTGCAAGGACAAACGGAGAGTCATCCCGTATCTTTAAGACCGCGTTTATACCGGCCATTAAACCTTGAGCAGCCGCTTCCTCATAGCCTGAGGTCCCGTTTATCTGTCCAGCGAAATAGAGGTTTTCTATCAGCTTTGTCTCGAGAGTAGGTTTTATCTGGGTGGGCGGGCAGAAGTCGTATTCTATGGCGTAGCCGAAGCGCATTATCTCGGAATTCTCTAACCCATTTATTGTCCGCAAGATAGAAACTTGGACATCCTGTGGAAGGCTCGTCGAGAGCCCGTTTAGATAGATCTCATCGGTATTAAGGCCTTCCGGTTCAAGAAATATCTGGTGCCGCTCTTTCTCTTTAAACCGGACAACCTTATCTTCAATAGAAGGACAATATCTAGGGCCGATACCCTTAATCCTGCCGCTATACAAAGGCGAACGGTCTAAGTTATCCAGGATATATTTATGTGTGTCCGGATTTGTATGGGTTATGTAACAGGGAACTTGTTCTTGCTCAATCCGCTCGGTAGAAAAAGAAAATGGTGTAGGGACTGGGTCGCCGTATTGGGTTTCTACCTTTGAAAAATCTATTGACCTTTTGTTTATCCGAGCGGGAGTTCCTGTCTTAAGTCTTTTAATATCAAAGCCTAGGGAGCGCAGTGACTCTGATAATTTGACGGCGGGGAATTCGCCCATCCGACCGGCCGGGAAACTGGTCAAGCCGATATGAATAAGTCCGTTTAAGAAGGTTCCGGTTGTCACGATTACGGCTTTGGCTTTATAGCGCATTCCTGTCTGGCAAGCAACACTGTAAACCTTGCCGTTCTTAACGAGTATCTCTTCCGCGCTCTCCTGTTTTATATCAAGGCCTTCCTGATCTTCAAGGCGCTTCTTCATCGTAAACTGATAGAGTTTCTTATCCGCCTGTGCCCGCGGCGCCTGAACAGCGGGACCCTTCTTGGTATTTAATAACCTAAACTGGATACCCGTCTTATCAGTTACCTTTGCCATCTCGCCGCCTAACGCGTCTATCTCGCGCACGATATGGCCCTTTGCCAATCCTCCGATAGCGGGGTTGCAGGACATCTGGGCAATGGTATCCAGATTCATAGTCAGCATCAGGCATTTTAAGCCCATCCTAGAGACAGCAAGGGCCGCCTCGCAGCCGGCATGCCCGCCTCCGATAATAATCACATCATATTCTTTATCGTAACTGACTGTTGTCATTTGAAATGTAAAGAGTTACTTAAATTTTATGGGCGTGGTAGGCGTCTTCTTTGAGAGTAACTTTTACCTTGGCTTGCTTCGGGCCGGTCATTCCGAACAGGCCGTGGTGGCCCTCGGTTAAGATCTTTACCGTGACCTTGTCGCGTGTGACGTCGAGCTTCTGCAGCGCTATATGGATCGCTTCTTTTGTAGTTTTACCTTCGGCTTCTATTGACTTCATAATGCCCTTAATTCTCCAAATGTTCCACGTGGAACAAATGCGGTTTTAGGAATAACCCCTGCTCGACTATCGTCAGGATGGTATTGACTAACCAATATAATACGAGGCCTGACGGAAGCTTGTAGAACAAGACCCCAAACAAGACCGGCATCATAACCATCATCATCCGCTGCTGCTGGGCCATTTGATCCGAAGCGCCGCCAGAAGCTGACTTGGGGGGCGTGGATAGTTTTTGCTGAAGGAACATAGCAACGGCCATTAAAAGCGGTAATATATTTAACTCATTGGGAAATATAGGGATACTAGCGATTAATCGGTCCGGCTGAGATAAATCCTTGATCCAGAGGAATGGCGCGCCGCGCAACTCTATAGACCTCATTAAAACCTGATATAGGGCGAAAAATACGGGCATTTGCAGGAGCATTGGCAGGCAGCCGCCCAAAGGATTGATCTTATACTTCCTGTACACCTCCATGATTTCCTTATTGACCTTTTGGGGATTATCCTTATGGGCCGCGCGCAATGCCTCGATCTTCGGCTGTAGGGCCTGCATCTGCTTCATGGATTTTAGGCTCTTGAAGGTTAAGGGAAACAGCACGACATTTATCAGGATAGTAAGTATTATTATCGCGAGGCCCCAGTTCTTAACTATGCTCTCAAAAAATTCCAAGGCCACAAAAAGCCATCTGCCTATGCCGCCTGTAAAACCCAAGTTGAGGGAATCCTCGAGCCCTAATTTCAAGCTGCGGATCTCATTGAAATCATTTGGGCCGGCGTATAAAACGAAATCCTGCGTTACGGAAGAATTCGGTTCGATATTAAAATCTGGTGTTTCGACTCCTGTTTCTAACTCTTTATTAGACAGCGTGTTAGAGAAAACATTCGTAAAAGATACGGGCGGTTTCAATATTAAGGAAAAATACCTGTTCTTAAGCGAGACCCAGTAGGCCTGCCCGCCGTTCCAAGTCGTTGCGGATTTAATTGAGTTTTTATTTACATTGGTTATCTTCCCGCTTACGTTCCTGACCACCTCTACATATACCGCATCCGAAGGAGAGATATCCGTGATCCCGCAGCCACCGGTGATCTTATACTTTAAGGCGCGCGCCTGACTTGTGTTATTCATTATCGTCTGTTTCAATTCTATAGTGTATTTTCCCGGACGGAAGATGATCTCTTTTTCTACAATTAGCCCGCTCTGCGTGCCTGCTTTAAACACTACTCTGTCCGGCTTTTCTACGAATGAAAATGGTATGCCTTTATCGAATTCCGGGTCCAGCCCCGTAATAGCGAAGATAGAATCCCTCGGGTCGGGAGCACTGGCGAGGACTATCGGTTTATCCGCGGAGTCCAGATGCTTCTTTAAGGTTATGCTTTTTACTACACCGCCTAAGTTCGATAATATGGCTTTATAATCTGCCGTCTCAAAAGCGATCTCTTTTTCGAACGGCAACGGGGCCTGCTCGATCCTGATTATTTTTTGCGGTGTCTCCTTGGGTATCTGGGCTAGGACATCTTTTTTGATGACTACCGGTTTAGGCTTCGGCATTATAGAAGGCAGGAGAAGCAATATCAACATCGAAATGACTATAGCTAAGAGCGCGCGTTTTTCCATACTCATAATTATTTTACCGGATCGTATCCGCCTCTGGAAAATGGATTACATCTTAGTAGCCTGAAAGACGATAGAATTAAACCCTTAAAGAATCCTTTCTTTTCAATGGCCTCGGCCGTGTAGGCCGAGCAGGAAGGATAAAACCTGCAACATGGTAACCTGCTGAAAGACAAGAAGTTACGATAAAAATTTATTACTGATACCGCTAATTTTTTGAGCATGTCTACGCCTTCTTAAATATCCCCGATTTTTTGATCATATCTATAAACTCGTCATTTAATTCACTGAATTTCAGGCCGGCGCAATTGGCCCTTGGAATCACTATGATATCGTAGCCCTTGCTAAAATTATATTTATTTAATCTAAAAATTTCTTTTAAATATCTGCGCAATAAATTGCGCTGTACCGCGAGTTTGAAATGATGGCGGCCGAGCGAGACGCCTATCCTCGAGATCCCGTATTTATTGGGGGCTACTTTCAGTTTAAGCGACCTGCCGGTATAGGCTGCCCCGTCTTTAAGCCCGGATTTGAATTCGGATGTTTTGGTAATCCTTTCGGACCTCGAAAGGGAATATCTCTTCATTATACCTTGAGGCGGCCTAAGGGATAAGACGCTTTCTCCCTTTTTGGCGTCTTCTTCGTAAAACGGCCCTGCCTTCCTGCGTGGACATCCTTTTTCTAAAGCCGTGCACGCGTCTTCTCTTTATGTTCGATTTTAATGTCAGGTTCTTCTTCATTATGGATCTCCTCCCAGAGTTAAAGCACAATTATAGCACGATTGCCGCCTTAGTCAAGAAAAAGTTCTTGCAAAGAGCCACTATCTTTGGTATAATTTTTTCAAATCTGTCGTGGACTGCAATAAAGCGGCCTGTGAATAAACTGTGAATAACTTTTAATGGATAATCTCAAGAATGCCATCGAGGTCTGGGATAAAACAAAAGACCTCATAAAATCAAAAGTCAACCCCCAAACCTTTGAGACATGGTTTAAGCCCGCGAAGGGGATGGATATCTCCAAGGGTACCCTCACCATCGAGGTGCCAAACAGCTTCTTCAAAGACTGGCTCCTTGACCATCATCTGGACTTAATAAAAGTGACTCTCAAGGAGGTCTCGGGTGACAACCTCGCGTTAGAATTCAATTATTCGGCGCGCGAACCGGCGCCACAAATTAACGATATTGTAGCGCAACCGGCGGCGAAATCATCTGAAAAAAAGCACGATGCCGTAAGTTACCTCGGGCTTAACCCGGCGTATACATTCGATAATTTCGTCGTCGGCCCGAACAACCGTTTCGTCCATGCCGCAGCCCTGGCGGTTTCAGAATCACCGGCCAAGGCTTATAACCCCCTGTTTATATACGGGAAGGTGGGATTAGGGAAGACGCATCTTATGCACGCGATAGCTCACTGCATCGCCGCGAAAAATCAGAACCTAAAGATCGTCTATATAACAAGCGAGCAGTTCACAAATCAGCTCATAAGTTCCATACAAAACGAGGCCACCGGTAAATTCAGGGCCAGATACAGGAACGTGGACGTGCTTTTGATAGACGATATACATTTCATCGCCGGCAAAGAGTCCACACAGGAAGAGTTTTTCAATACCTTCAACACACTGCACGACGCGCATAAGCAGGTGGTGCTCTCGAGCGACCGGCCGCCGAAAGAGATAAACAAACTTGAGGAACGCCTTGTCTCGAGATTCGCGTGGGGCCTTATCGCCGACATTCAGCCGCCGCCATTCGAGACCCGCGCCGCTATATTAAAAAAGAAGGCTGAAAGGGAAAGCGTGGCTATCCCGGATGATGTGATACTTTATATAGCCGAAAAGATCAAATCCAATATCCGCGAACTTGAAGGCGCCCTAAAAAGAGTGGTCGCGAATGCCGTGCTCTTAAAACAAAACATCACTCTCGACCTCACGCGTTCCATACTTAAGGACATGATAAAGGAGAAAGAGTCGAGGATCGTAGCGGATTCCATCTTTGATGGCGTCGCGAACTATTTCAATGTGCGCATCTCTGACATAAAAGGCAGGAGAAGAACTAAGCAAGTGGTCCTGCCGCGGCAAACGGCGATGTATTTAATCAGGAAATTGACTGACCACTCCTTATCTGAGATCGGGGAGTTGTGCGGTGGACGGGACCATACGACTATTCTCCATGCGTGCGACAGCATTGAAGCCGACATGAAGAAAGATGTTAAAATAAGAGACTTAATGAACAGACTTATGGTGGAAATCCGCGGAGAATAGCCTGTGGATAAGTTGTTTACGAATGTTCATAGGTTGTGAATAAGTTGTGGTAAATCGGGTTGGGCTTTGTTATTGGTTATAAGTTGTGGATAACTTTCTAATTAATAAATGCTGTAATTTATAACCACAAAAAGAGTTTTGGACATGTCCACAAATTAACAGGGATTACTTCTACTATGACTAATCTTTATAAATATACTAAAAGGAGGAGTAATGGAGTTTAAACTACCCAAGGATATCCTACAAAAAGGCATACAAACCGTTCAAAACGCTGTTTCACAAAAGAGCGGCTTACCGGTATTAGCCAACATACTGTTTGAAGCGTCGAAAAATAAGATAAAACTTGCGGCGACAGATTTAGAGATAGGCATAATATCGAAACTGGTCAACATAGACGTGCAAGAGGATGGCGCGATATCTATACCGGCCAAGAAAATAAGCGACATAGTGAAAGAGTTGCCAAACAAAGAAATACATATCTCAGTAAAAAAGAACAATCAGGTGGTAATAAAATGCGACAAATCCATCCTTAAGATAATGGGGCTGCCAAAAGACGAGTTTCCCAAGGTGCCGGAACTGTCCAATGAGGACGTTTTGGATATTCCTCAAAAACTATTAAAATCAATGTTAAGCCTGACATCTTTTGCCGTCTCAAAGGACGAGTCAAGATATATACTGACCGGTATATTGTTTATAGTAACGGATAAAAAATTATCGCTTGTCGCCACAGACGGACGAAGACTGGCGGTAGTAAACAAAGACATACCGAAACCCGGCGGTTTTACCAGAAAAGTTATTGTGCCGATTAAGGCTGTGGCGGAACTCCTGAAGATCTTGAAGGATGAAGGTGATGTTAAGATCTTGTTCGGCGAAAACCAGATAGCATTTGAGTTTGACGAGACACTGTTGATCACAAGGTTGATCGAGGGAGACTACCCAAACTACGAACAGGTTATTCCGAAATCGACCCAGGAGAAGCTTAGGGTAAGCAAGGACAGTTTTTGTGCCGCGATAAAGAGGGCAAGCCTCTTTACGACGCCGGACTCGCAGTCTATAAAACTCGATGTCTTAAAAAATAAGATTGTAATCTCGAAGGTCTCGCATGACGGCGGGGAGTCCCGGGAAGAACTGGATTGCGGCTACGGCGGGGAAGACCTGACGCTGGGGTTTAACCCCAACTATTTAATGGACGCGCTTAAAAACATAGGCGAAGAGGAGATAATCTTTGAGTTCGCCGGCGCGGATAAGCGGGGAGTCATACGGGCGGAAGGCAACGATTATATCTATATCGTGCTGCCTGTGCGGACGGAATAGGCCAAGTGAAAAAAGAAGCCGTTGCGATAAGAGATGTGGTGGGTGATATTATAAAGAAGCTCAAGACCGGTAGAGGATTACAGGCGGAAGCGTTGAGCGCCTGCTGGGCGACGATCATAGGGGAGGAGAACTTAAGGCACGCGAAGCCGGTAGATCTCAGGGAGGGGATTCTTATAGTTCACGTGGATTCTTCGAGTTGGATCCACAAGCTTTCAATGGAGAAGCCAAGGATCCTGATAAAGATGAAGGAGAAGATCGGAGAAGGTATTATTAAAGATATAAAACTGAGGATAGGGGAGTTATAGAATATGTCAAAGACTGAGAAGTATGACGCAAAGACGATCCAGGTCCTGGAGGGGCTGGAGGCAGTCAGGAAACGGCCGGCGATGTATATCGGCGATACTGCCATCGGGGGATTTCATCATCTGGTCTATGAGGTCGTCGATAACTCTATTGATGAAGCGATGGCCGGCTATTGCCAGAATATAGAGGTCGTCGTCCATAAGAATAACAGCGTCACCGTCATAGATGACGGGCGCGGCATCCCGGTCGACATGCACGAGACCGAGAAAAAATCCGCGGTCGAGGTCGTCCTGACGAAACTTCACGCCGGGGGAAAATTTGACCATAAAAGCTATAAGGTCTCCGGAGGCCTTCACGGTGTGGGCGTTTCCGTCGTAAACGCTCTGTCGGAATGGCTTGAAGTCGAGGTAAGACGCGACGGCAAGGTCTACCACCAGCGATATGAGCGCGGCAAACCGGTCTCAAAAGTTACCGTCATCGGTAAGTCGAAATCAACGGGGACACGCGTCACGTTTAAGCCGGATAAAGAGATATTTGAGGGGAAACTGGAGTATAGTTTTGACACACTTGCTAACAGGTTGCGCGAATTAGCCTTCCTGAACAAAGGCCTTAAGATAGATATAAAGGACGACAGGACCGATAAGGAAAATTCGTTTAAATTCTCCGGCGGCATAGAATCTTTTATCGAGTTTTTGAATAAAAATAAAAACCCGCTCCACAAAAAAGTCGTGTATTTTACGAGCGAGAAAGACAATGTCCAGGTGGAAATGGCACTTCAATATAACGACGGTTATGCCGAGAACCTGTTCTCGTTTGCCAATAATATTAATACGATCGAAGGAGGAACCCATTTAAGCGGGTTTAAGTCCGCCCTTACAAGGGTCATAAACCAGTATTGTAAGAACAAGGGGCTTTTTAAGAACGAAGAGATGACTCTTTCCGGTGACGATGTCCGCGAAGGATTGACAGCCGTTGTTTCAGTCAGGTTGCCGGAGCCCCAGTTTGAGGGACAGACTAAGACAAAGCTCGGCAATTCAGAGGTAGAAGGCCTTGTCGCCTCTATCGTTAACGAGTCGCTTGGTTCGTACTTTGAGGAGAACCCCTCCATAGCGAATAAGATAGCCGACAAATGCTTTCTTGCCAGCCGAGCCAGAGAAGCGGCGAGGAAGGCAAGGGAACTTACAAGGAGGAAAGGCGCCTTGGAGGGAGTCGGCTTGCCCGGGAAACTTGCCGATTGCTCAGAAAGAGACCCCGCTTTATGCGAGGTTTACCTCGTAGAAGGAGATTCGGCAGGAGGGTCGGCAAAACAAGGCAGGGACCGCAGATTTCAGGCTATTTTGCCCCTGAAAGGCAAAATTATCAATGTTGAGAAGGCAAGGCTGGATAAAGTACTCGCGAACGATGAAATAAGAACTATTATATCGGCTTTAGGCTGCGGGGTGGGGGAAGAATTTGACGTCGCTAAAATAAGGTATAATAAGGTCATTATAATGTGTGATGCCGATGTTGACGGTTCTCACATTCGCACCCTTTTGCTCACATTTTTTCATAAACAGATGGGAGCACTGCTTGAAAAAGGGCATATTTTTATAGCACAGCCCCCACTTTACAAGATAAAGAGGGGTAAGAGGGAGGAGTATATCCAGACAGAAGGGCAGATGAATTCGATCCTTTTAGAGTTGGGGGCTGAGGGGCTTAAGCTGGTAAGGATCAAAGATAAGCATGATTATACGGATGCCCAGTTGAAGGGTATCCTGAATGTATTAGTTGAGCTCGAGGATCTAACTAGTGGATTAGATAAAAAGGGAGTAAATGTATCAAAATATCTCATTTCTAGACAGCCAAAGACCAAAAAATTGCCTATTTATATGGTAAAAGTGGAGGGAAAAGACCAATTTGTCTATAATGACGATGAGCTGGCCAAGTTCGTCGAAGATAAGGAAAAAGAATCCGGCGCAGAGGTCGAACTCAAGGAAAATAGCAAAGGAAGCGGCAGGGACACCTCGCTCGGTAAAGGCATAAATCTCCTTGAGATATATGAGGCCGAAGAGATTGAAAAGCTGATAAAGGAACTGGAGAAATTCGGCCTTTCCGCAGAAGACTATGAGCCGGTCGACCCCGACGTATCGTCGGGGTCTAAGGGCAAAGAGAAAGCTAAAGCCCCCTTCAAGTTGGAAGGCGAAGAAGGGACCCTTGAGTTCAAGTCCCTGCGAGATATCCTTGAGTATGTAAGGAATTTAGGCAAGAAAGGCATGAGCATCCAGAGATATAAGGGATTAGGAGAAATGAACCCCCAGCAGCTTTGGGATACGACCATGGATCCCGACAAGAGGACGTTATTAAAAGTCACTATGGAGGACGCGGTTGAAGCCGACGAGATGTTTACAATCCTGATGGGGGATGCTGTCGAACCCAGACGGGAATTCATCGAGAAACACGCATCCGAAGTCAGATTTTTGGACGTATAAGTGAGGATATAAGTTTATGTACGCGCGCAATGAAAAGATAGTCCCTATTTATATCGAAGACGAGATGAAGGATTCTTACATATCTTACGCGATGAGCGTAATCGTAGGAAGGGCCCTTCCCGATGTACGAGACGGCCTTAAGCCCGTTCACCGCAGGATACTTTACGGGATGAGAGAATTAGGGCTCGACCACTCCAAGTCTTATAAGAAATCGGCGAGGATCGTCGGTGAAGTTCTCGGAAAGTACCACCCTCACGGAGATGTGGCGGTTTACGACTCGCTTGTAAGAATGGTTCAGGATTTTTCGCTTCGTTATCCTTTGGTTGACGGCCAGGGAAACTTCGGCTCCGTAGACGGCGACTCTCCGGCGGCTATGCGCTACACCGAAGCGCGGCTTGCGTCAATAACCGAAGAGATGTTGGGGGATATGGAGAAAGACACGGTTGACTTTATGCCGAACTTTGACGCTTCGCTTGAAGAGCCGACTGTCTTGCCCGCGGCATTGCCGAATCTTCTGATAAACGGCTCATCTGGAATAGCGGTCGGCATGGCGACCAATATCCCTCCGCACAATCTCTCAGAGGTCGCGGACGGAGTGGTAGCGCTAATAGATGATTCAGATATTTCACTTAAAGATTTAATGAAAATAATAAAGGCGCCGGATTTCCCGACGGGCGGGATTATTTGCGGGCGCGAAGGGATAAAGCAGGCCTATACTACAGGCCGCGGCCTTATAAAGATACGCGCCAAGGCCGGTGTAGAATCGCAGAAATCAGGCAAGGAATCTATCATAATAACCGAGATACCATATCAGGTAAACAAGGCTAATCTTATAGAAGCGATAGCTCAGCTTGTCCAGGATAAGAAGATAGAGGGGATATCCGATATCCGCGACGAGTCCGATAAAGACGGCTTAAGGGTCGTCATAGAACTAAAACGCGACGCGAACGCGCAGGTGGTATTGAATCAGCTATTCAAGCACACGCAGCTTACGGTATCATTCGGGATTATCATGCTGGCGCTTGTAGAGAAAAGGCCGAAGGTATTAAATTTAAAGCAGATACTCGAGTGTTATGTCGCGCATCGTAAAGAGATAGTCACTCGCAGAACCAGGTTTGACCTGGCGCGCGCGAAAGAGCGCGCCCACATAATCGAGGGATTAAAGAAGGCTCTTGCCAATCTCGACAAGATAATAGAGATCATAAAGAAATCAAAGTCCGAGGTAGAGGCTAGGGAAGCGCTCATCAAAAAGTTCGACTTTAGCGAGATACAGGCGCAGGCGATACTCGAGATGCAGCTTCGCAGGCTTACCGCGCTGGAACGCGAGAAACTCGAGGCCGAATATCTGGAATTAATAAAGAAGATAGAATTATACGAATCTATATTGAAGAGCGAGAAGAAGGTGCTCCAGATCATAAAAGAGGAAATGTTAAAGGTCAAGGAAAAATACGGCGACGAAAGGCGTACGGATATCGTAGGGGAAGTCGAGGACCTCGAAGTCGAGGACCTGATAGCCGAGGAAGACGTCGTTATAACGGTAAGCCACGCCGGATATATCAAGCGCCTGCCGGTATCGGCTTATCGCAAACAGCGCCGCGGCGGCAAAGGTATGACAGGCGCCGACGTTAAGGAAGAGGACTTCTCGGAGCATCTCTTTATCGCGACGACCCACGAATTTATACTCTTCTTCACAAATCAGGGGCGCGTCCACTGGCTTAAGGTTTACGATATTCCTCAGGCCGGAAGGCAGGCCAGAGGCAAGGCGGTTATAAATCTTCTCGAGTTGCAACAGGGCGAGACCATAAGCGCTTTCATCCCTGTAAAGGAATTTAAAGAAGGACAGTTCCTGATAATGTGCACTAAGCAAGGCGTGATAAAGAAGACCTCGCTCGAGGCATACAGCCATCCGCGGAAGGGCGGCATAGTCGGGATAACGCTGGAAAAGGGCGATGAGTTAATAGGCGTGGAATTCACCGACGGCAAGAAAGAAATTTTCTTAGCGACCAGAGACGGCAAAGCCATAAGATTCTCCGAATCGCAGGTAAGGGAGATGGGCCGTTCGGCAAAAGGCGTAAGAGGTATCCGGCTTGGCAAGAAGGACGAGGTCATAGGCATGTCGGTTGCGGAAGAAGACACGGCAGTGCTTACCATAACGTCTTTAGGTTTCGGCAAGAGAACCGAGATCAAGGAGTACAGGACCCAAAGCAGGGGCGGCAAAGGGATTATTAACATCAAGGTTACGGCTAAGAACGGCGAGGCGGTTTCTTTGAAGACGGTCGGCGACAAAGATGAAATGATGATAATCACTGAGAAGGGTGTCATCGTCCGTTGCCCGGTTAAAGATATCCGCAATACCGGCCGCGCGGCGCAAGGCGTGAGGATCATCAAACTCGACGCGAAAGATAAAGTCGCATCCGTCGCGCCTGTTGTCGCGGAGGAAGAAGAGGAAAGTGGAGAGGAAAAGTAATTTTTCAAGATATGCGACAGTCCCGCTCTTTCTAATATTATCCGGCGTCGTCATTCCCGTTTTAGCAGATGAATTAGCGACCTCAGACGGAAAGCACTATGAAGGGGTAATCGTAAACCAGTCGCCTTCCAGCGTTACCGTTCGCCTCAAAGAAGGGACGATGACGTTTAAGAGATCGGATTTAAAGTATATCAAAAAATGGAGCAGGCAGGAGAATGGCGCCCTTACGGAAAAATGGAGCGCCTCTTCCGCTTCGGACGGGAGTTCGCAGGGCCGCGATGAAGAGCTGAAATTCTCCGATACGGTCAGGTATTCGGACAAGCCATGGCAGATCTACGAGGAAGACGCCTTTATAGCCTTTCATCACGATGAAGGTATCGTAAGGGGCCGGTTGAAAGGAAAAGTCGGGGATTATTGTAAAAGGGTCGCCGATAAATTCGGATATGAAGAGTTTAAGATTTACGATGAGTCGGCCTCTCCGGATTGGGATCTGAAGTTCAAATTTTACTCATACGGGGATTTCGCCAGTTGGAAGAAAGCCGCGCAGGCGCGAGGCTTTAACCCCGATACCCTGATGGCATTCGCGGCCGGAAACAGAAGAGTCTTTTTTTACGAACTGTATATGAAGACCGATGTCATCTATCACGAAATAGCGCACGAGATATACAGAGAGCTTACGAAGGAGGCGAATATCCCGAGATGGTGGTCAGAGGGCATCGCACAATACGCCCTTTTGACTACCGGAGAGGCAAGGAGAGATATATCTAATTCCAGGTTCAGGGCCATGAATAACCAGCACATCCCGTTATTGAGCCCAAACAATGATTCCTACGAGCATAATTACGAAGACGGGCTGAGTGTAGTGTATTTTTTGGCGCGAGATAAAGGTAAGGATAGATTTAAGGAATTTAATTATAATTTAAGAAAAGGGAAAGGGTTCGAGAATTCGCTCTTTGAGGTATATGGTTTTGATAATATAGGTGCCCTGGATAGGGCGTGGGTCGAGTATTTAAAGAAGATGGACGTGAAGGATATGGTAGGAGAATGAGTAGAGCCGTCCCCATCGTCTAGACGGACTAGGACAAGAGCTTTTCAAGCTCTCGACCGGGGTTCGAATCCCCGTGGGGACGCCAGATAAATATGAAACGAACATTTAGATTCTTAGGATGGGGCTGGTGGCTGGTGCATCTGATAGGCATAGCGGTTGTTTATGCATTAGGAAATATTCTGTGGAAGTAATATGCTAAAATATATTATGTGGGGCAAACCGGGCTGGTGGATATTTCATATAATCGTTATGGCTTTGATATTTTATTTGGGGCATTTGGTTAGGTTCTAAAAGAATATGAACAAAGGCGCGTTAATTTTAGCGATGTTTTTGGTAGCGTTAGGCGGCGGGATGTTGCATTATAGGGTTCACCCTCCCCTGGTCGATGTAAAACCCCAATTGGAAGTTCATCGGCAGGGCGAGCAGGTGATAATCTCAGGCGCTAAAAAATTTTCATTTTCTCACAGCCTCGCTTCAATACTTAGCTTTATAGACATTTTTTTGATTACCGCGCTATTCTTGTCGCGCAGGACGGTCATCTACGGTTTTTTATTAAAAGGCATTTTCGCTATATTCGCGGTCGTTTTAATGAGCCATTTCTCGATCGCGGGCCTTTTGAATAAGAACACCGCGTTTTTAGATTGGGTTTTTAAATCCACTCTGGCCGATATCTTAATTGCGTTAGGAGGTTTTTTTGTAGCCAAGGCGATTTATGATTCGTATTTTAAAGAGGCTGTTTAGGATTTGCGATTAAGAGAGGCCGCAAGGCCGAACGACTTCGAATCCCCGTGGGGACGCCAGAATTAAGAATTAAAGGGAGGCGAGGCATGAAAAACAGAAAGATATCCCCGGCTTTTTCACTCATATTTTTATGTGCCACAATTATTTTTAGTGGGCCTTTATTCGCTGCTGACCTGATGATAGCGAGCTTTGGAACCGGCGGCAACAGTGACGTTGGCGGAGGCGTAGGTACTTGGGACTCAAACCCGCTTGATACAACGCAGGGCTGTAAAATGGATGTCATCCTTATGCCCGGAGTCATGGGCAACCCGACCCAGACCAACGTGTTAAAGATTTCCTACGATGTGGAATCAACCGAGCCCGCCTTTAACGGAATCTGGATCGGGCTTAATAATACGGACCTGAGTTCTTACGACGAGATGAGTATGTTGATAAAAGGTGACGAGGAGGCCGGTTTTACAACACAATTTAAGCTGGAACTTAAGAATGCCAAGGGGGAGCGCGTCGTCTGTATAGTAAAGGGCATTACGGATCAATGGCAGCGGGTCGTTATTCCGATGAAAGAGCTGAAGGCCCCCGGCTCTATATCGGACTGGTCAAAGACGAAGGAGCTTGTATTTACCTTCGATGACTTAACCGTGACGCGCAAAAATGGCATCTTGTATGTAGATGACATCAAGTTCTCCTCGAAGGAGCGGGCCCAATAGAAGGAGACCGCCAGATGTGTATGAAGAAGATTTTTTTATTTATTATTTTCTTTGTCGTAGTCGCGATTGTTCAACCGGCATCTTCTGGCGCCGTTTTATCAAGTCAAGAGGGCAGCATTTTTATGGTAGATGATTTTAATCAGGGAAAGATGTTTAATCTTTTAGGTGGCAAGACCCAGGGTTACGAGGAGGCCGGAGTTAAGTGTATCCCTACTTTCGCAACAAGCCCGGAAGAGACACGTGCCGGCAAGGGCTCCTCGCTGCGTTTAGATTTCAATGTTAGCGCACCGAATAGCTTTTCTTATTATTGGACGAAATTAATTACTGAATACGCGGGCGCATTTAGTGACAAGACATTTGAGGCCAGGGCCTTTAAGGATTTAAGCGGATATGATTATCTTTCATTTTGGTTGATGGATCCACAAGGGGGGGCAGATTTCGCGGTGGAGTTACATCAAGATGTGGACGGTGACGGTACTTATATTATGGGGAAGGATAAAATATCATCCGTTGATATAGCATCGTATAATGATGTAACGATGCGCGGCAAATGGCAGGAGATCGTTATACCTCTTTCTGGATTTAGAAATATTACCGATTGGGGAAAGATATTGGAAATAGTATTTGTTTTCAGGCATGGCCGCGGCATAGATAAAGGGACGGTTTATATAGATGATGTATGTTTTGGCAGCAACCCCCCAAAAGGAAAGGTCGCATATAAAATATGTGCGGAATAATCGGATACGTAGGCAAGGATGAAGCGGTGCCGATCCTGATAAAAGGCCTTACGCGGCTTGAATACAGGGGTTACGATTCGGCCGGGGTAGCTGTTTTAGATGGCAATGTCATGAGGCGCCTGAAGACGGCGGGAAAGATAAAGCGGTTATCCGACTGCCTCAAGAAGACCTCCATAAACGGGACACTGGGGATCGCCCATACCAGATGGGCCACACACGGCATTCCTAATAATATAAACGCCCACCCTCATTATGACTGCACCGGCGCTATCGCGCTTGTCCATAACGGCATCATAGAGAACTGCGACGAATTAAAAGCGCAGCTGAAAAAGGAAGGGCACAAATTTTTGTCCGAGACGGACACGGAAGTCCTGCCGCATCTGATAGAGAAATACTACAAAGGGAATCTTGAGGCGGCTGTCAGGCGCGCCCTGAAAAACGCGCACGGCTCATACGCGATAGCCGTTATTCATACGAACGAACCCGATAAACTTGTGGGGGCAAAGTGCGGCAGCCCGCTTATCGTTGGCGTGGGAAAGGGTGAAAATTTCCTCGCATCCGATTGCCCGGCTATTCTCGACAAGACAAGAAAAGTCATATTTGTGGAGGACCGCGAAGTAATAGCCCTGACAAAAGATTCTATCGAGATCTCGGATTTAAACGGCAAGCGCGTAAACAGGAAACCCACTGCCATAGAATGGGATATCTCGCAGGCGGAGAAAGGCGGGTTCGCGCATTTTATGTTGAAGGAGATATATGAACAACCGCGTGTGATCCATAAGATCCTGTCCGCGAGGACCAACGTAAGGAAAGGCCAAGTGAAGGTCGACGGCATAAACCTTACGCCGAAACAACTATTAAAGTTCGATAATATCATCATCTCGGCCTGCGGCACCGCCTATCACGCCGGCTTGATAGGGGAATATCTGATAGAGAAATTCGCCCGCATACCTGTCGAGGTGGATGTCTCGAGCGAATTCAGATACCGAAGCCCGATCCTGGATAAGAGGACGCTGTTTATTGCCGTAAGCCAGTCGGGCGAGACCGCCGACACATTAGCGGCCTTGCGGGAAGCGAAGAAGAACGGCGCCAAAGTTGTCTCTATCTGTAATGTCGCCGGTTCCACCATCACCAGGGAGTCAGACGGCGTAATATATACTTATGCCGGCCCCGAGATCGGTGTGGCCTCGACAAAGGCGTATACGGCTCAGGTGGCGACATTTATCTTATTGGCTCTGTATCTGGGCGGGATAAAAGGCCTCCTCGGCCGGCGGCAGATGAAGAATCTCCTCAATGAGTTCGAGATGATCCCGGAACATATGGATGAGATCCTTGATGAGGCCGAGGCCATAAAGAATTGCGCGAAGAAGTACTCCAAACTGTCGTGTTTTATGTACATCGCGCGCGGCGTAAACTTTCCTAACGCGCTCGAGGGGGCGCTTAAACTAAAGGAGATCTCATATATCCACGCGGAGGGATACGGCGCCGGCGAGATGAAACATGGGCCGATCGCTTTGATCGAGGAGAATATGGCCGTAGTCGCGATAGCGCCGCAAGCCCCCACTTACGAGAAGATGCTCTCGAATATTCGGGAGATACGCGCGCGGGAAGGGAAAATTATAGCGATTGTGAGCGAAGGTGATTCTTCGATCAAGAAACACGTCAGCACTACCCTATATGTCCCCAAGACACAGGAAGTCCTCTCGCCTCTTTTGACGGTTTTGCCGCTGCAATTATTGGCGTACCATGTCGCGGTCGCCAGGGGAAGAGACGTTGACCAACCGAGAAATTTAGCGAAATCAGTCACGGTAGAGTAGTTCCAAGTAATGAGCATGCTATATATAGTTGCTACCCCTATCGGAAATCTCAAAGATATAACTCTTCGGGCCCTCGAAGTCTTAAAGAGTGTCGATCTGATAGCCGCAGAGGATACCCGCCACACAAAGATACTGACAAGCCATTACGATATCAAGACCCCGCTTACGAGCTATTTTGAGCACAATAAGATCACCAAAGGCGATTACCTGATAAGACTATTGAAAGAAGGAAAGAGTGTGGCGCTCGTTTCGGACGCGGGGACACCGGGCATCTCTGATCCCGGCGCGCATATAATAGGACTCGCGATAAAAAACGCTATTCCGGTTGTCGGAATCCCGGGGCCGACAGCCTTGGTATTGGGCTTGGTCGTCTCCGGCGCTCCAACGGACAGGTTTGTATTCGAGGGATTCCTGCCGGCTAAGTCAACGGCGAGAAAAAAGAGGCTTTCACAGTTCAAAGATGAGAAGCGCACAGTTATTTTTTACGAATCTCCGCATAGGATTTTAAGGACTTTATATGATATACTTGAAACACTGGGCGATATACGTATCTCGGTGATGCGCGAACTCACAAAGAAGTTTGAGGAGATATTAAGGGATAAAGTCAGCGTGTTAATAAATAATTTCGAGAAGACAAGGCCAAGAGGGGAATTTTTGGTCGTCTTAAACTCCAAGGAGGCAGCAGGTGGCGAAGATACATCCGACCGCGATCGTAAGTAAAAAGGCAAAGATAGACGCAGTTGAGATAGGTCCGTACGCCATAATCGAGGATGATGTCACGATAGGCAAGGGGACGAAAGTGATGGCGCATGCCTACGTATGCTCCGGCACGACTATCGGCAAGGATTGCGAAATCCACATGGGCGCGGTATTGGGGCATATCCCGCAGCACCTGCAGTTTAAGGGAGGCAAGAGTTATTTGAAGGCCGGCGACAGGAACGTGTTCAGGGAATATTCAAGCGTCCACCGCGGGTTCAAGGAAGGCGCAAGCACCCTCATCGGTAACGATAATTTTTTTATGGGCTGTTCGCACATTGCGCATGATTGCCGGATAGGAGATAACGTCGTCATATGTAACGGCGTCTTGCTGGCAGGCCATGTCGTAGTGGAAGATAAGACATTCATAGGGGGTAATGCCGCAGCGCACCAATTTGTAAAGATAGGGACGCTTGCCATGATAGGGGGGCTTGCGCGGGTAATTAAGGACGTCGTACCGTATATGCTTATCGAGGGGAATTCGGAAGTGTGCTCGCTGAACATCGTGGGAATCAAGAGGTCGGATATAAGCGAAAAGGCGAAGGCCCAGATAAAGAGTATATATAAGTTGGTCTATCGCTCCGGATTAAACGTCTCTCATGCGCTAGATGAGATCGCGAAAGCCGGAAACCTGGCAGACGAAGCAAAGCATATGGTCGAATTCATAAAATCGTCGGAACGCGGGATCTGTAAGCACAGAAAATCGGCCGTGTAAGTACGGAGAACTTATTTATGGAAAAGAGCCAGCAAGGCGGCCCGGAACGCAGAAGATATATAAGGCTCAATACCGTTTTTCCGGTCGAGTTAGAGATAGTAAGCTCCGACGGCAAAGAGGTATTATCCGGATTTCATCAGTCCTTCACGCGGGACGTAAGCGAAGGCGGCATATGCCTTGAGATAAATAACCTCAAGGACGAGTTGGCTGGTAGGCTGAATGATAAGACCGCGAAGATGCGCCTTCAGATCAACGTGCCGTTTTCGGCAAAACCCATCTCGGCCGAGGCCGACGCCGCGTGGCTCAAGAAGACAAAAGAAGACCATCCCAATAAATTCCTGATAGGCATTTCATATAAACAGATAGCCGATAGAGACAGAAGGCGCATCGTGAATTTTGCGAGGATTTTGTGGTTCAAGCAGAAAGCGATCGTCGTCGCGGTCGCGGTTTTGTCTATAGCGATAGCCGTCGCCGCTCTTCAGGTCTCAAAGAAAGAAGCCTTGCGCAGGGAGGCCGAGAAGAAACTGGTTTTAGCGGAAGAGGAGCGCTCCGGGCTTTCCCGGTCGTTGGAGGATTTAAGGCAAAGCCGCAGCGCCTTGGAATCCAAGCTGAAGGTCTTTGAGGAAGAAAGGGCGGATCTGGAGAAAAGGCTGGAGGCCGCGAAGGCCGAAGCCGAGGCAAAACCGGAGGAGATAGTAAAACTGGAGGGCGAATTATTAAAGGCGCAGACCAAGACCGCCGAATTGAACAGGGATCTTGAAAAGTTCACAAAGGAGAAGACGAAGCTTGAAGAGCAGCTGACGGTGATAGAGGAAATAAAGGCGTCTAAGCCCGTTAAGGTCAATTTGGCGGCTGGCGGGGTCGTGATAGGTAAGGTCGTATTTGAATCAGCGAATTCAATCAGGGTCGAGGTCCCCACCGGAGTCATCACTTTAAGGCGCGATCTTATAGCCTCAATGACTACACCGAGTGACAAGGAAATAGTCGAGCTTGCGAAGGAACGCTTGAAGCTCGAGGAGCGCGCGTTATCGATGGCGCGGCAAAAGGATATAGAAAGACAAAAGCAGATTGAGGAGCAGAAAACCGAACGGGTTCAAAAACCCAGCGAGACCAAAGAGGCAGGGAAGGGCGGCGCCGAGATATCAAAGAGGATAGAGGGGAAAGGAATAATCGCAAAGGGCACGAGGATCTATGTGGACGGGAAACTTTTCTTCATAAAGGGCGTGGCATACGGGATAAGCGCGCCCGGCCTTGCGCCGGGGGTAGAGGGGTCGTTCTCCAAGATCCCGATGTCTGTCTTTGAGAACGATTTTAGGATGATGAAGGAATCCGGCATAAATACCATAAGGACATACGAACCGCTTCCCGACGCGCTTCTGGATCTAGCGGAGAAGTACGATATAAAGATAATAGAACAGGTCGTCTCTCCTTCTTCGTATACCGATTATTCCTCGGATGTGGAACTTAAGGCGTTAAAGAAGATGGCGGCCGAGACCGTAAAGAAACACAGCAACAGGAAATGCATACTGATGTGGCTGATATGGAATGACGCGCCGTTTTGCTACGAGGAATCGGGCAGCCCCATACCCCGCTATGGTTTTGACGTCGTAAATAAGTTCATGAAGGAGATATATCTGGCGGTCAAGGAGGCAGATAAGACTCATCCGGTCACCGCCGCTAACATATTGAACGTCGAGGGCTATAACTTAGGGTTTGATTTTCTGGACGTCATCGGATGTAACGCGTATGTCGGCGGCCACGGCTTCGGCTGGGGCGGGCAGCCGCTGGCCTCAAAAGTGGTCAGCCAGATGTCCGATATCTCCAAGAAGTATGATAAGCCCGTTATCATAACCGAGACGGGTTTTAGCACATTTGTCAAGAAGGCCAAGCAGGATGACGCCATCGAGGTGCAAATAAAGGCCGTTGGAGAAAAGTTAGCCGGTGTTGTTATATTTGAGTGGATAGACGAGTGGTGGAAAGGCGGCAACCCCTCTGTTCAGGATAAGCACATAGAGGAATACTGGGGGATATTGACGTGGGACAGGAAACCAAAGCCTGGTTACGAAGCCGTCGCCAAGCTCTTTAAGTCTATTCCCACCGATTCATTGGGATATTCGGCAAAGAATACCCCTTGACAAAGGGATAGCCGTATGCTATATTTAAACATCAACAACACCCTTTTAATCCGGTCCTGTGAGGCCGGAAAAGGAGAAGAAAATGCGGAAAAGATTTAAAGAAAGAGAATATTATACCTGTTTTCGGCTTTGGGCCGGGGACAGGTTTTTTATTGTCTATCGCATCTGGAGGATGTCAGAATGACGCTTCATGATAAAGCGAAGGTAATGGACTCCGAAGGGGTGGATAAATCGCTTGCGAGAATAGCGCACGAGATAATAGAGAAAAATAAGGACATCGGTAAATTATCGGTGGTCGGCATACGTACAAGGGGCGCGTTCCTGGCGGAGCGCCTTACGGCGAAGATAAAGGAGATCGCCGGCAGGGACATACCCTTCGGGATATTGGACATCACGTTGTACCGGGATGACCTTACCACTATCGCGGAACAGCCGGTCGTGCATAAGACCGAGATAGAATTCGATATCCATGACAAGGTCATAATCCTGGTCGACGATGTCTTATACACGGGGCGGACGATAAGGTGCGCTTTGGATGCCCTCATAGATTTCGGGCGGCCGAAGAGTATTCAGCTTGCTGTTTTGGTAGACAGGGGCCACAGGGAGCTTCCGATAAGGGCCGACTACGCGGGTAAGAATATCCCGACCTCGCAGAAGGAAGTGGTGCAGGTCAGGATAAAGGAAGTCGACGGCGTTGATGAAGTGATACTGGAAGAAAAGGAGGATTGAGTTGACGGTCACCTGGACGAAGAAAGACCTTTTGGGGCTGGAGGAGTTATCGGCGGCGGAGATAGAGCTGATACTCCAGACCACCGATTCTTTCAAGGAGATATCGCAGAGGCCGATAAAAAAGGTTCCCACGCTTCGCGGCAAGACAGTAGTGCTTTTCTTCTTCGAGCCGTCCACTAGGACACGCACCTCCTTTGAGTTAGCGGCCAAGCGGATGAGCGCCGATATATTAAATATTCAGGCAAGCGCCTCGAGCCTCGCTAAGGGAGAGACCCTTAAAGATACCGCGAAGAACATAGAAGCGATGAAGGTCGATATAATCATCATGCGCCATTCTTCCTCCGGTGCGCCGCATCTTCTCTCGCGGTCGGTCTCGCCCTCCATCATAAACGCGGGAGACGGTTCTCACGAGCATCCCACGCAGGGCTTACTGGATATATTTACGATAAAGGAACATAAGAAGAAGATAGCAGGGCTGAATGTCTCGATAATCGGCGACTTGGCGCACTCACGGGTGGCGAGGTCTAATATTTGGGGACTGACAAAACTCGGCGCGAAAGTTACCGTCTGCGGCCCTGCGACTCTGATGCCGGTTGGGATAGAGAGATTAGGAGTCAAGGTGACGTATGATATAAGGGAAGCGATAGAAGGCGCGGATGCGATAAACCTCTTAAGGATACAGACTGAACGCCAAAGCCAGAACCTGGTTCCATCCGTAAGGGAATACGCGATGAGATTCGGGCTCGATGCCGAGAAGATGAAGTACGCGAAGAAAGACGTCTTGATCATGCATCCCGGGCCTATAAATCGCGGTGTCGAGATAACACCAGAGGTAGCCGACGGGCCTTATTCCGTGATACTTGAACAGGTGACCAATGGTATTGCGGTGAGGATGGCTGTGTTATATCTGCTCTCCGGCGTTAAAGAGAGGACAACTTAAAATGGACATCCTGCTGAAAGGCGGGCATGTGGTGGATCCCGCTACCGATTTGGATTCCACCGCTGATATTTTTATAAAAGGCGAGAAGGTCGCGGATGTCGGCAAGAATTTGAAAGCAACCGGCGCAAAGATGATAGATTGCAAAGGTAAGATAGTCTTACCGGGGCTTATAGATATGCATACCCACCTGCGGCAGCCGGGCAGAGAGGACGAGGAGACATTTATCACCGGAGGCAGAGCGGCGCTGAAAGGCGGCTTTACCTCGGTATTGTGCATGGCAAATACAAATCCTCCTGTCGATAATAAAGGAGTCGTTGAATATATCTATGCCGAATCCGCGAAGGCGGATCTCGCCAACATTTATACTGTCGGCGCTGTCACGAAGGGCCTTGAGGGCAAAGAATTGACCGAGATAGGCCAGATATTCGAGGCGGGAGCTAAGGCGCTGTCGGATGACGGCAGGCCTATCATGGACGCGGAATTAATGAGGCGCGCGCTGGAATACACGAAGATGTTTGGTTTGCCTATCATCTCGCACTGTGAGGACTTAAATCTTTCAAGAAACGGCGTCATGAACGAAGGATTTATCTCCACGAAGCTGGGCTTGAAAGGCGTCCCGCGCGCCGCCGAGATAGTGATGGTGATGCGGGATATAGAATTGGCGCAATTGACGCTCTCGCGTGTCCACATCGCCCACGTATCGACTAAAGAAAGCGTTGAACTTATAAGGCAGGCAAAGAAAAAGAAGATAGGTGTTACCTGCGAGACGTGCCCGCATTATTTTATTTTGACGGAAGAGGCGGTATCGGGATTTAATACCAGCGCGAAGGTCAACCCGCCGTTAAGGACAAAGGAGGACGCCGAGGCAATAAAGAAGGGATTAGCCGACGGCACGATAGACGCGATAGCCACGGACCACGCGCCACATACGGAGGAAGAGAAAGATATTGAGTTTGATCTTGCGGCCTCGGGTATGATAGGATTAGAGACGGCGCTTCCGCTTGTTTATATGGAACTTGTCATAAAGGGGGTCTTGAAGTGGAGCGAGGCGGCGGAAAGGATGTCATTGAATCCGGCGAAGATCCTGGGCCTATCCGGGAAAGGTTCGCTTAAGCCGGGCAGTGACGCGGACGTAACCGTTTTCGACCCCGAGGCAAACTGGGTCGTGGAAGCCAAGTCGCTGGAGTCGAAGTCAAAGAACACGCCGTTTATCGGGAAGAAGTTAAACGGCGCGGCAGAATTGGTGATCGTCGGCGGGAAAATAAAATTTGAGGGAGGTGCGGTATGATGGGCAGAATAAGCAGGATGGTATTTTCAGCCGTGGCTCTGACATTGATGCTCGGCTGCGCCAGCCTTAATACGGGCTTAAGCGGCAAGGAAAAATTGGAGGCGAAGGACTGGCTGCACGCCGGTGAGGTGGCCTATAAGTTAAAGAATTATGATGAGGCGCAGTATTTTTATGAATTGATAGTTAAGAAATACCCGGGCACCTATTACGGCAAGAAGGCCAAGGAGAATTTAGGTTACGTCAGCTACCAGAAAGGCCTTATTGGGCGGACGGTCCAAAAGGCGATAGAGGTGTTAGATCCGGTGGTAGATGACCCTATGATGGCGCCGCTGCAGTGAAAGATGGACCCCGCACCTTTCTTAATTCATTCAGGATCTTAGGCTACGATTGCGAATACCTCGATGGAATTCGTAGCTGATTTTCATATACATTCCAGATACAGCCGCGCGACCTCGGAGTCGATGAATGTCGGGGAACTCGCGCGCTGGGCCAAATTAAAGGGCATATCGCTTATAGGGACAGGCGATTTCACCCACCCGATGTGGTTTATGGAATTAAAGAAGAACTTAAAACAGGTTTCGGGCGGGCTGTATGAGCATAACGGAATAAATTTTATCCTTACATGCGAGGTCTTTAATAATTTTTATGTCGACGGCAAATCCAAGCGGATACACAATATCATCTTCGCCCCGGATATGGAGACAGCCGAGAGGTTAAATAAAAGGCTCGGAGAATACGGTGACCTCGTCTCGGACGGAAGGCCGATATTGAATTTAAGCGCAAGGGACTTGGTCAAGGTATGTCTGGACGTATCCGGAGAATGCCTGATAGTGCCGGCGCACGCCTGGACGCCGCACTTCTCGATATTCGGGTCGAATTCCGGATTTAACAGTGTCGAGGAATGCTTCGGCGATGAGGCGAAGAATATATTCTGTCTTGAGACAGGGCTTTCCTCTGACCCTGCGATGAATTGGAGATTGAGCAAGCTGGATAAGTACGCGTTAATATCCAATTCCGACTCGCACTCTCCGCACAGGATCGGCAGGGAGGCGAATGTCTTTGACGGCGTGCTGGATTACAAAGAGATAATAGAGTCTATAAAGTCCAAGGACAAGAAGAAGTTTTTATATACGGTGGAATTTTTTCCCGAGGAGGGTAAGTATCATTACGACGGGCATAGGAATTGCAAGGCCCGCGTTGCCCCCAAAGACGCGATAAAAAACAGGAACCTATGTCCGGTATGCGGCAAGAAGGTCACCGTGGGGGTCATGCACAGGGTGGAAGATTTAGCGGATAGGCAGGATGGTGTTGTGCCGGATAATTCAATCCCGTTTAAACATATGATACCGCTTGGCCAGATAATCGCGGACGCGCGCGGGGTGGGCGAGACCAGCGTCTCCGTCGAGAGAGAATATACGGGCCTTATCAATAAATGCGGAAGCGAGTTTAATATATTATTAAAGATGAGCGAAGACGAACTTAAGAGCCAACTGCCCGATAAGATAGCCGAAGGCGTTATCAGGGTAAGAAAAGGAAAAGTCAGTATCCTGCCCGGTTATGACGGAGAATACGGTAAGATAAAGATCTTTGATGAAGACGAAGTGAGAGAAAAACAGCTTACATTGTTCTGAAGATGAAGAGGCAAAGATGGTTCAGGATTTAGGCAGGGTGGTCTCTAACAGCGAGGTAAAACGTGGATATTTCCTGATGGACATAAGATCGCCGTCGATCGCGAGGCAGGCTAAACCGGGGCAGTTCCTGACTGTGAGGTGCGGCGATGTCACTTCGCCTTTATTAAGACGGCCATTCGGGTTCCACAGGATAAATGATTCTGGGTTCCAGGTCTTATATGAGGTCGTAGGAAAAGGGACGCGTCTTTTGTCGGAACTGAAACCGGGAAACAAAGTAGACGTGTTAGGGCCGTTAGGCAACGGGTTTACAGTTCCAGGGAAGACGAAGGATGTTATCATTGTGGCGGGAGGAATCGGTGTCGCGCCGCTCGTCGCGCTGGCGGAAAAAATAGTCAATAGTCCACAGTCAATAGTCCACAGAAAACCGTTAGTTTTGCTTGGGGCAAGAACAAGGAATGACATTCTGTGTGTGAGAGAATTTAGAAAATTGGAATGCGAAATTAAAGTTTCCACGGATGACGGTTCGCAGGGCTTTAAGGGGGGAGTTACGGATCTATTGGAAGATTTACTATCGTCTATCGACTATCGTCTATCGACTATTTACGCCTGCGGACCGGAGGCGATGCTCAAGGAAATCGCCGCTATCGCGAGAAAACGAAAATCGGAAGCTTACGCGTCGCTTGAGGGAAATATAGCCTGCGGCGTAGGCGCTTGTCTGGGGTGCGCTATAGAGACGAGGTCGGGCTATAAATTAGTCTGCGAAGACGGACCGGTCTTTAATTTAAACGAGGTGGTATGGAGATGAAGCCGGACCTGAAAGTTAAGATAGGAAGGCTTGAACTTAAAAACCCGGTGATGGTCGCGTCCGGGACCTTTGGGTCAGGGGAGGAATACAAGGACCTCTTGGATTTAAATAAGATAGGCGCTATTGTCACGAAGTCTATCACGCTTAAGGCCAGGAAAGGCAATCCTCCTCCGAGGATAGTCGAGACGCCGTCCGGCATGTTAAATTCGATAGGCCTTCAGAATGACGGGGTAGAGGCGTTTATTAAAGAAAAAATACCGTTTTTGAAGACGATAAGATCCGCCGTTATAGTCTCGATAGCGGCGCATAGCGTTAATGACTACGTCAAATTAGCGGAAAGGCTAGATGATATCAAAAGGGTGGATGCGTTAGAGATAAATATCTCCTGCCCAAATGTAAAAGGCGGACTTGAGTTTTCACGTGAGCCTGTCTCCGCTTTTGAGGTCGTCAACGCGGTTAGGAGAAAGACAAAGAAGACCGTGATCGCCAAACTTTCCCCCAATGTCACTGATATCGCGACGATAGCGGCGGCCGCGGAAGACGCGGGGGCGGATGCCGTCTCACTTGTAAATACTTTTACAGGGATGGCCGTGGACATAGATACAAAGAGGCCCGTATTGGGCAATATCGTAGGCGGCTTGAGCGGGCCCGCGATAAAGCCAATCGCCTTAAGGATGGTCTGGGAGGTCTTTAAGAAAGTCAGGATCCCGGTCATAGGGATGGGCGGGATAATGGATAGCGATGATGCGCTGGAATTTATAATCGCGGGCGCAAGCGCAGTCGAGATCGGGACCGCGAATTTTGTAAACCCAAAGGCAGCCGTCGAGGTTATCGATGGGATAGAAAGATACATGCGGCAGGGTAGGATAAAAAACATGAAGGAATTAATAGGATGCCTAAAGGTTTAGCGGCAAACGAAAGATTGATAGTCGCACTTGACGTAAAGTCGCTTGATGAAGCCAAGGCCCTTGCAGATAAACTTATTCCGGCAGTCAAGATATTTAAAGTCGGCCTTGGGCTTTTTACCTTATATGGCCCTGCCGCGGTCAAGATGGTCAAAGATAAAGGAGGCAAAGTGTTTTTGGACTTGAAATTCCACGATATACCGAATACCGTCACTTCCGCCGTAAAGTCCGCATCGGATTTAGGCGTCTTTATCTTAAATGTGCATACGCTCGGCGGCTCAGAGATGATGAGAAAAGCAGCCGAGGCGGTCAAAGGCCTCTCGGAGAGACCAAAGATCTTGGGAGTCACGATTCTGACAAGCATGGATCAGAAAGCGATTAACGAGGTCGGGATAGAAAAGAGCGTCGAGGAGGAAGTCTTAAATCTCGCTACGATGGCCAGAGACGCGGGGTTGGACGGAGTAGTAGCTTCCCCGCAGGAGACAGGCGCCATTCGGAAGAAATTAGGTAAGGATTTTATCGTAGTGACGCCCGGCGTTCGGCCTGAGTGGGCCGCGAAAGGCGACCAGAAAAGAATTGCGACACCGTCCTCGGCGATAAAATCCGGCGCGGATTACATCGTTGTCGGCCGGCCTATAATAGAAGCCGACGATCCTGCGGAAGCAGCGAAAAAAATCCTGGAGGAAATGGAGATTTGAAACAGGAAGCCGTAATGAAGATCTTCAGGGAATGCGGCGCGTATCATAAGGGGCACTTCAAATTATCAAGCGGCCTTCACAGCGAATATTACCTGCAATGCGCGCTTGTCCTCGAAGACCCAAAAGTCGCGGCTAAATTATGCGGCGAACTGGCGAAGAAATTCCACGGCAAAAAAATAGATGTGGTAATAGGGCCCGCGATAGGGGGTATCACGGCGGCGTATGAAGTCGCGCGCGCGCTTGGCGCAAAAGGGATCTTTTCCGAAAGGGAAGAGGGGAAGATGGCCCTAAGACGCGGGTTTAGATTAAATCGCGGCGAGAAGATCTTAGTCGTTGAGGATGTGACTACGACCGGCGGCTCGGCAAAGGAAGTAGTCGAGATGGGCAAGTCACTCGGCGCCAAAGTTGTAGGCGTAGGCGCCATAATAGACAGGTCCAACGGCAAGGCAAAGTTCGGAATCCCTTTCAAATCCCTCGCGAAATTAAATATAAAGACCTACCAAGCAGAAAAATGCCCTCTCTGCAAAAATGGCATACCCATCGTTAAACCGGGAAGCAGGAAATAGAGTTAAACTTCAAGAAGTTGCTTCTTGGGAAAGACGAACCTCAATAATATGGGGGTTATGAGGGTAGTCACAAGCACCATCAGTATCATGGCCGAGAATATATCCCGGTTTATGACAGCGTGCGTCAAACCGTAACTTGCGATGATGAGTCCAACCTCTCCCCGTGATATCATCCCGATGCCTACGCGAGTGGATTCCTTCATGTTAAATCCTGTCGCGAGCGAACCAGCCGCGCATCCAAAGACCTTAGTGACGATAGCAATAAGGATTATCACTACGGTAAAGATGATGTTCGCGCCTAATTCACGCGCGTTCGCGCGCAGGCCGATATCTATTAAGAATATCGGCACAAAGAATGGATAGGCAAAGGTCTTTGCCTCCTCCGCTATCTGCTTGAAATATTTGGTCCTTGTAAGCAAGACGCCCGCTATATAGGAACCGGTGATCGCAGCTACCTTTCCCAAGAATTCGGCGGCCCACGCGTACATAAAACAGAGGACCAAGACCATCGCGAATAGCGCCTTGCTTGCCGTAAGCTTCTCCGCGTATTTCAGGATAGGGTCAAAGAACTTAAAGCCTATGAATATCGAGATAACAAAGAAGAGGGCGATCTGAGCCAGTAATATTATTATCGATGAGAAGTTTGCCGAAGAAGCCGTTGAAGCTGAAGGCGGATTAAGAGAAAAGGCGACAACGAGGGATAAGACGATGATCCCCATCACATCGTCAATCACGGCAGCCCCAAGGATGGTCGAACCCTCTTTCGACTTTAAGGTGCCCAGTTCCATCAAGGTCTGCGCCGTGATGGATACCGACGTCGCGGTAAGTATCGTCCCGATAAATATCGATTCTCTGAGAGGGAAGCCCATAAAATACGAAAACCATGTTCCCGCACCCATAGGAAGTATGACGCCGCCGGCAGCCGTCCAAAAAGCGTTATTGCCGACTTTTAAGACGCCTTTTATATCGGTCTCCAGTCCCGCGATGAACATAAGGAGTATGACGCCTATTTCCGCAAGGTAGTGTATGATCTGCCCTAATTGCGGCGCTATCTCGGCTGCCTGCGGCTGGAATATGGGCCAACCGAGCATATTAAGAAGACTGGGCCCGAGCACTAATCCCACCAATATCTTACCCAAGACAGGCGGCTGTCCCACAGCCGCGCTTAGGCTTCCGGCGAGTTTCGCTGCCGTGATTATTATACTTACCGCAATGAGGAGTTGTAATAGAAATGTCATTTTATAAGTCGGTTTTTTCTATAGAATCAATCAAGATGTTGACGTTATTCTCAAGTACTTCAATGATTCCCTTTCCCGGAGAACGAAAGATCCTTGTCCTGTCAGACGGGTCCCTGACGGTGATTTTGCCGGGGACGAGGTTGGCGATTAGAGGCGCATGGTTTACCAATACGCCAAGATAACCGAGTTCGGCAGGCGCTATCAGAGAAGATGCCTGGCCATCGTAGACGATATGCCGAGGCGTAATGACGCTTACTTTGAATGTTTTACCTGTCATTTGGCCTTAAGAACTCTCCTTCTTTAATTGTTCGCCTTTTTCGATCGCGTCATCGATAGTTCCGGCCATGAAGAATGCCTGTTCGGGAAGGTCGTCGAGTTTACCTTCTATTATCATCTTGAATCCCTTGATGGTATCCGTTAATTTTACGTATTTTCCCTTGATCCCGGTGAAGGCCTCGGCGACGAAGAACGGCTGCGATAAGAATTTTTGTATCCTTCTGGCGCGCCCTACGGTCAATTTGTCGTCGTCGGACAACTCATCTATGCCGAGGATCGCTATTATATCCTGCAGGTCCTTGTATCGCTGTAGTATCTTTTGGACGTTCTGGGCGGTATTATAATGTTCCTCACCGAGTATCCGCGGATCCATTATCCGCGAGGTCGAGTCGAGGGGGTCTACGGCGGGATATATTCCGAGTTCAGAGATCTGCCGCGAGAGGACCGTCGTGGCGTCAAGGTGCGAGAAGGTCGTTGCCGGTGCAGGGTCTGTCAGGTCGTCTGCCGGGACGTATATCGCCTGGACCGATGTGATGGAGCCGCGTTTTGTGGATGTAATCCTTTCCTGCAGATCCGCCATCTCGCTCGCCAGGTTCGGCTGATATCCGACGGCTGATGGCATCCTGCCCAGAAGTGTAGATACCTCTGAGCCGGCCTGCACGAACCTGAATATATTATCTATGAACAAGAGGACATCCATTCCTTCCTCATCACGGAAATATTCCGCCATCGTAAGCGCGGAGAGCCCCACGCGCAATCTCGCGCCGGGCGGCTCGTTCATCTGTCCGAAGACGAGCGCCGTCTTTTTTATGACGCCGGATTCGTTTAATTCAAGCCAGAGGTCGTTTCCTTCTCTTGTCCTTTCGCCCACACCGCCGAATACCGATACGCCGCCGTGTTCAGTCGCGATGCTGCGGATGAGCTCCATTACTATTACGGTCTTTCCGACTCCCGCGCCGCCGAAGAGGCCTATTTTTCCGCCTCTCGGATAGGGCGCCAGAAGGTCTATGACTTTCAGGCCGGTCTCCAACATGGAAGAGACCGGGAGTTGTTCTTCGAATGAGGGGGGTTTTCTGTGTATCGAATATTTTTTGTCGGGATTAGAGACGGGGCCTTTATCGTCGATGGGATTTCCGAGGAGGTTGAATATCCTTCCCAGCGTCTGCTCGCCGACAGGGACCTTTATCGGAGAGGCGGTATCAGTTGCTTTCATCCCGCGCACCAGCCCGTCGGTCGAAGCCAGCGCTATACAGCGGACGGTATTATTGCCTATATGTTGCGCGACTTCCAGAGTCAAATCTATCTTTTTATCCGGATACCCGACCTTTACGGCGTTTAATATCCTTGGAAGCTGGTTCTCCGGGAATCTTATATCAACGCTCGGGCCTATGACTTGTATGATCTCGCCTTCCGCCATTTTTTATCCTTTCAGTGCTTCCGCGGCTGAGGAAACCTCGATTATCTCTGCCGTGATAGCCGCCTGCCGCGCCTTGTTTCTTAATAAAGTGAGGTTGTCTATCAGTTCGACCGCGTTATCGGTCGCCGACTTCATCGCTATCATCCTTTGCGAATGTTCAGAGGTGAAGGCATCGAGAAGTATACCTTTTACTTTTGCCGAGATATACGCGGGGATAAGCTCCTCGAGGATCTTCTCGGCGCTCGGCTCAAGTATATAATCGACTTCGCGTTCTTCCGCGACCCGATCTATGTTCAAAAGTTTCTGCAGTTCCGGCCTGTACTTTAATGTAGCATCGAAATGCGTATGGGCTATATGGACCTCGTCCGTTTCTTTCGAGAGGAAGGCGTTGACGACGGTCTTGATGACCTCTTCGGCGATCTCGTTTGAGTAACGCCCCTGCAGGCCTAAATACGCGTGCGTTATCTTAATTTTACGTTTCTTAAAATAACTGAATCCCTTTTTGCCTATCGTGATCAATCTTGTGTTTTCCGCGCCGTGTTTGTTTATGAAACCCTCCGCTATGCGGATGATATTGTCGTTATACGTGCTGCAGAGGCCGCTGTCCGAGGTTACGACGCAAAGGGTGAAATTGTTCTTGACCGGCCTTTCTTCCAGAAGCGGATGCGTGGCTGTCTTGGCGCTCGCGAGCAGTTTTTTAAGGAGCGCGTCCATCTTGAAATAATAGGGTTTTCCGGCAAAGAGCATATCCTGCGCATGCTTCAGTTTCGCCGTCGAGACCATCTGCATCGCGCGGGTTATCTTCTTTGTGCTGTCTACGCTGCGTATCCTTCTTTTTATCTGCCTAAGTGATAATAGCATCTTTTGTCAACGGCTCCACAAATATCTTCTTGAATTCCGCGATCGCTTTGTCCAGTTCCTTTGAGAGCGCCTCGCTTATCTCTTTCTTTGAGTCTATCTCGTGCTCTATGTGCGGATAGTTTTCGCTCATATACGCGTAGAAACCGCTCTCGAATTCCTTTAGCCAATCCAGATGCAGGTTGTCCAGGAAACCGTGCGTACCGGCGTAGATTATCATCACCTGCTTTGAGAGGGGAAGGGGCTCGTATTGCCCCTGTTTTAATATCTCGGTCATCCTCTCGCCGCGGGTCAACTGCGCCTGTGTCGTCTTATCCAGTTCTGAGCCGAACTGGGCGAAGGCCGCGAGTTCCCGGTATTGCGCGAGGTCGAGCCTTAACCTTCCGGCGATATGTTTCATCGCTTTGGTCTGCGCTTTTCCCCCGACGCGCGATACCGAGAGGCCGACGTTGATCGCCGGGCGCACACCCGCGTGGAACATATCAGCTTCTAAATATATCTGGCCGTCCGTTATCGATATCACGTTTGTCGGGATATAACTTGTTATATCCCCAGCCTGCGTCTCGATAAAGGGTAGCGCCGTCAGGGAGCCCGCGCCGAGAGCGTCCGAGAGTTTCGCGGCGCGTTCGAGCAGCCGCGAGTGAAGATAGAATACATCTCCCGGATATGCCTCTCTTCCGGGCGGACGCCTTAAGAGAAGCGAAATTTGCCGGTATGCCTGAGCGTGTTTTGAAAGGTCATCGTAGACCACCAGCGCGTGTTTTCCGTTATACATGAACTCCTCGCCCATCGCGCATCCCGCGTAGGGCGCCAGATATTGCAGGGCTGCCGGCGCCTCGGCAGGGGCGCTGACGACTATCGTATATTCCATCGCGCCATATCGTTCCAGCGTCTCGACCACCGCGACTATATTGGAAAGTTTTTGGCCTACCGCGACGTATATACAGTAGAGGTCCTTGTCTTTTTGGTTGATTATCGTGTCGATAGCGATGGCGGTCTTTCCGGTCTGCCTGTCGGCAATGATAAGTTCCCGCTGTCCGCGGCCTATCGGTATCATCGAGTCGATGGCCTTGATGCCGGTCTGCAGAGGTTCCTTGACCGGCTGGCGGTGGATGACGTTAGGGGCGCCGCTTTCCATCGGCCGGTATTTATCGGCGGCTATAAGCCCTTTGCCGTCAACAGGATTTCCGAGGGTATCCACGACGCGGCCGAGCAGGGCTTTTCCGACCGGCACCTGCGCTACCTTGCCGGTCCTCTTGACGAGGTCGCCGTCTTTTATGTTCTCATCCGAACCGAAGATCACGATGCCGACATTGTCTTCCTCAAGGTTAAGGGCCATCCCCATGACATTTCCCGGCAGTTCGACAAGTTCGCCCACCATGACATCATCGAGCCCGTAGGCGCGCGCTATGCCGTCACCGACCTGGAGGATGTTTCCGACAGATTCCATCTTCAGTTTTGACTTGTATTTCTCAAGTTCTTTTTTTATTACAGAAGTTACTTCTTCGGGCCTTAGAGCCATTTTAACCGACCTCGATCTCCATCAAATATTCTTTTAATTGCGCGAGTTTTCTCTTTACAGAGCCGTCTATGACGAGATTCCCTATCTGCGCCCGTATGCCGCCTATCAGGCCGGGGTCTATACGCGCTTCCAGCTCCAGCCGCTTTCCGGATTTTTTCTCAAGTTTATCTTTTATGATGCCCATCGTCTCTTTATTTAACTTGGTCGCCGACGTTATCAGGGCTTTCTCGATCCCGCGCGCTCGCCAGAAGAGGGCCTTGGCGTGGTCCGCGATATCGTAGATATCCTCGACGCGCTTTTTATGTATCAGCAGTTTAAAGAATTCTCTCGTCTGCTCCGAGATATCTTTTGCGAAGACATTGTCGACGACTTCGTATTTTTGCGGCTCAGAGATCTCGGCGCTCACCAGAAGTTTTTTTAAGTCGGGGTTGGCGGCTATTATTTGGACCGCAAGCGCCAGTTCATTAAAGCCCTTTTCAAGGCCGATAGTCTCTTTCGCGAAACCCAGGAACCCTTCGGCGTATCTCCTGGCTGCCGCCTTATCTTTCACGCCTTGTCTATCTCCTCGATGAATTCCGAGACAAGTTTCCTGTCTTTTTCTTCGGTCAATTTTTCTTTTATTATCTTTTCGGTCGTATTGATGGTCAAATCGATCACTTTATTCTTCAGTTCTTCTTTCGCTTTGGCAAGCTCGATCCCTATGCTCTCCTCGGCCTTCTCGAGTATCTTGCGTGCCTGGTGCTGCGATGATTCTCTTACTTCCTCGGCGAGTTGTTTCGCGCGCGCCATCGCTTCCTGTATCTTTGTCCTTGAGGTCTCATCGATATCGCTTAACTTTTTGTCGTATTCCGCCCTTAATTTAGCGATCTCGGCCTGCGTCGCCTCTATCTTCTTAAACTCCGAAGCGATCCTCTCGCGCCTGTCGTCCAAGAGCTTAAGAAGTTTCTTCCACGCGAAGGCGCGCAGGAGAAAGAGGAGAAGAAGGAAGCCGACTATCTGCGCGAATATCTCGCTTGTGCTGAACTGCTTTAATAAGTCCATAATTTTCCATTGTCATTGTCCGATTTAATCGGACAATCCAGACACCAATTTTGCGTTTCTGGATTCCCGACAAAAGATTTCGGGAATGACGTCTATATTTATATTTTTCCCATCAACGAAAACCCGAACACAAGCGCGTAGATCGTCAGGGCCTCGATCAGCGCGCAGCCCGCTATCATATTGATGAGTATCTTCATAGATGCCTCAGGCTGCCTTGCCGTCGCTTCCATAGCCGCGGTCACAGCCCTGCCGAGGGCCAGCGCCGAGCCGAATGCCGCTATCGCAACACTCAATGGAAGAAAGACCGAAAGCGCCACTTTGTAATCCATTTGTTACCTCCTTTCAGAGCTATTCCTCTTTTCCTAAGAGGAAGTTACTATTATTTTTCCTCATGTGTCAATGCGAGAGCGAAATACACCGTGCTCAAGAGGCTGAATACGACAGCCTGTATCAGTCCCGACAAAATCATAAGTAACATACTGAATAACAATAGAGGTACCCCGCCGATACCGAAACCCGCCGATACCGCGAGCAGTTTATCTTCAGCCAGTATATTGCTTCCGAGACGCAATGTCAAACTAAGCGGCCTTACGAGTTCCGTGATGATATGTATGACAAACAGGATTATGGGGATAAATACGCTGAACGCGATTATCCCTCGTGGGTTTCCCATAAGATGGTCCAGATAGCCGAGCGGCCCCATTTCTTTAATCCCGGTATATTGGAGGTAGAAAAATACGCAGATCGCAAGCGCCGCGGTCGTGGATAAACTTGAGGTTGAGGATTTCATAAAAGGAACTATGCCGAAAAGGTTCATAACGAGTATGTAAATAAAGAGTGTCCCGATGAAAGGCGTATATTTACTTCCTTTCGGCCCAAGGATACCGCATACAAAGTCATCGAGCCCGCCCACGATGATCTCGACGAAGGCCTGCAGTCTATTCGGGATCAGAGTGCTCTTGCGGGACGCGAGATACGCGACCAAAGAGATGATACAGACGATGATAAGCGAGAATATGACGTTCTCCCAGATATGCAGGAAATGGGCGGCCGGTGTTCCTTCAAGTTTCTCAGCAAGAAACGTTACCAGATTAGGGAGCTCTTGTCGAATTACGTCTGCTTCGGCCATATGGTCACTACTCCGAGAATGATCAATGTAATTAAGCCGGTAAGGATACTTGACAGCGGAAATAGTTTTGAGGACAGGATCAAATACCCTATCAGATACAGGATCGGGAATTTAATAAGGAGGACCGCGAGAAGTACTTTCCTGGATTTTTGAAGCATCGCTATCCCGAAGATGTTCATCAGAAGCAGGAAGTTGATTATTGACCATGCGGTCGAGATTAAGAGGCCGGTAGCCCAACTCAATCTACCCATGGCGATAAGCACGACCGACGCTACCGCCACCGTGAGCGCAATCAAATTTATCACTCTCTTTAACGCTTCATCCATTTAAGATTCCCTGTCCGACTTGTTTATAAGTCTTAATATCCTGACTACCTCTCTGGCGCCGGCTATAAACCCTATCGCGACAAAGAACATAGATATGTAAGGCGCGAACCCGAATTTCCTTTCTAGATACTCGCCGAAGAAATATCCCGCTATCGGGCCGGCGGCCAGAACCACGGGGATAAAAGAGACGAGCCCCCAGATCTTAGCCACCTTGTAAAATTCCGCCTTCTTTTTATCCGTTGGGGACATATTATATCACGAAATTTTTATTCAATTCAATCTATAAACTTAAAGAAGCGATGCCGCTATCCAGTCTAAGAATGGCAGCGGGAATAGGCCGACGATAAGAATTCCTGCCAATGCCACTATCAAGGCGATTTGTAGAGAGATGGGCCTGGGTTGCGCCTCGAATGTCCTCGGCTCGTCCAGATACATGAATTTTACGACTCTCACGTAATAGTATAGCGCTACCACACTATTTATAACTCCGGCGACCGCAAGGAGGATAAATCTTGATTCGATAGCCGCGGCGAAGACTAAAAATTTCCCGAGGAATCCCGCAAGCGGAGGTATTCCGGCAAGCGAGAGGAGGAAGATCGTCAGCATAAACGCTATCGCGGGGTCTTTTTTATAGAGGCCGGCGTAATCTTTGATCTCGTCGCTTTTTATGGAATTCGAGACAAGGACCACACAGCCGAAAGCCCCGAGGTTCATAAGGACATAGGCAAGGATATAGAGTAAACTGCCTTCCACTCCCAGCGGTGTGCCGACCGCAAAACCTATCAATATATATCCCGCCTGCGCGATAGAAGAATAACCGAGCATCCGTTTTATATTGTCCTGAGAGATGGCGATTAGGTTTCCGGCGGTCATCGTGAATATGGATATGACGGTGATGATGTCCACCCAGTTGGGGAACAACGGAAAGAAATTCTTTAAGAATATCCTGATCAATATTGCGAAGCCTATCGCCTTGGGCCCGACCGAGATGAACGCCGCAATCGGCGTAGGCGCTCCCTGATAGGCGTCCGGCACCCACATATGGAAAGGCACGAGAGCGCATTTGAAACAGAGGCCCGCCAGTATCAGCACGAGCGATATAAATGCCGTAAAGTTATTTACATCACCTGCCTCCAGAGCCGCAGAGATGGCCGATAGATCCGTCGTCCCGAACAGGCCGTAGATAAAGGATATTCCATAAAGCATGATGCCGGTGGATAGCGCGCCGAATAGAAAGTATTTTAACGCCCCCTCGCTTGAGAGGACATCCCGCTTCAGGAAACCGACAAGTATGTACGATATAAGAGAGACGGCCTCAAGCGCTATGTATATCATTATAAGGTTATTTGAGGAGACGGCGAACATCATCGCGACAGCGACCGTCAGAAGCAGGAAATAATATTCTCCCGAGTCCTCGCCCGAGAAAGGCCTGTATCCCATGGAGATGAGGATTATAAGACCCGCGACGAGAAGGGAGATCTCTTTGAAGAATTCCGAGAAGGAATCGTTAAGGAGCATTCCGGAGAACAGGGGTGAGGCCGCTTTATAGCTCTCTTGTAAAGACAGGACCGCAAGCAGTATCCCGGCGAGGCAGAGCGCCCCGAGGAACCCTTTTTTCTTTATGAATAGCCCGAGTATCAACGATGCCAGCGCGAATCCTGTCAGGATAATCTCAGGCAGTATATATCTTACGCTCTCAATGACGCTCAAAACAGGACGCCTCCGATCTTTTGGATAAGCCCGCCTACCGCGGCCGATTGGTAATTAAGCAGAAGCATCGGATATACACCGATCGCGATTATGACTATCATCAAAGGTATCAACGTGAAGAGCTCGCGCTTGTTTATATCGGATATATTCACCCACACCTGATTTAACGGCCCCAAGAGGACGCGCTGTATCATATACAGGAAGTAACCCGCGGTTATGATTATGCCGAGGACCGATATTATCGTTATCAATTTGAAGCCGAAGAAGGCCCCGACCAGCGACAGGAACTCGCTTACGAATCCGCTTAATCCGGGAAGGCCGAGTGAGGCGAGGGTAAATACCGTCAATAACCCCGCGTAGACAGGCATCTTGACGCCTAAGCCGCCGAACTTATTAAGGTCCCTTGTGTGGGCGCGGTCGTAAAGGACGCCGACGAGCAAGAACATCCCGCCGGTGATGACACCGTGGTTGAACATCTGCATAAGGGCACCGTTAAATCCGGTCGACGTCATGCTGGCAAGGCCAAGCATCACGAATCCCATATGGCTTACTGACGAATACGCGACCATCTTCTTGAAATCGGTCTGCGCCATCGCGACAAACGCACCGTAGACTATGTTTATCATACCGAGGATGGCGAAGGGCAGCGCGAAGTAGATAGCCGCGTCCTTTAATATCGGAAAACTTATCCTGAAGAACCCGTATCCGCCCATCTTAAGCAGGACGCCGGCGAGTAAGACGCTTATAGGAGTGGGCGCCTCGACGTGCGCGTCAGGTAACCATGTATGAAAAGGGAAGACCGGGACCTTTACGGCGAATCCGAGATAAAAACCGATGAATATCAGTATCTGGAGGTTTTTTGCCAGCGTATTTCCGCTATTGGCCAGTTCGAGCATATTGAACGTATGCGGGCTTGAGGTGAAATAAAGCGCCAGTATCGCAAGGAGCATAAAGACCGAGCCGGCGAGGGTGTATATAAAGAACTTTATCGCCGCGTATTCTTTCCTTGGGCCGCCCCAGATGCCGATCAAGAAGTACATCGGCACGAGGACTATCTCCCAGAAGACATAGAATAAGAAAAGATCGAGCGCGGCGAATGTCCCGAGCATGCCGGTAGTCAATAAAAGATAGAGGAAGAAATATTCCTTCCGGCGTGTTTCTATCCCGTAGGACGCAATACAAGCGAAGAAGCCCAACAAGGTGGTCAGGAATATAAGGCCTATACTTATGCCGTCGGTACCCAGATGGTAAAAGATGTTTAATTGCGGTATCCACGGGCAGATCTCCTCGAACTGTATCGCGGGGTTCAGGTACTCGAATCGGAGCACGAGCCCTATAGACAGAAGAAGCGCCAACCCTGTGACGGCTGTGGCGATCGTCTTTATCAAGGTGGAGTTATTTTTCGGCGTAAAGAGTATGAGCATGGCTCCGAGAAGCGGCAGGAATACGATAAAAGTCAGGATCGGGAAAGGCATATTAACCTCCTATCAATTTGATTACGATTATGAGCACAAGTCCGAAGAACGCTATCAAGAGATAATTCTGCACGCGGCCGGTATGGATACGGCGAACGGCCAACGAAGTAAATCCGGTCAGGACAGCGACCAGGTTTACGAAAAAATCGACGACATGGATGTCTATCCATGATTTTACGCGGCTTATGGCCATGGTGACTCTTGCCGCTCCGTTGACCGCCCCGTCTATCACCCCAAGGTCAAATTTAAACGACAGGTCCGCGAGACGCAGGCACGGTTTTATGAACAGGAATTCGTATATCTCGTCGCTATAATATTTATTCGAAAGGACGTCGTATAACAGAGAAAACTTAGCGCGTATTGTCTGTGAGAGTATCTTGTTGTTCAAGATATAAAATAAATATGCCAAACCGATACCGAAAAGCCCTACGGCAGTGGAGAGTCCCATTGCGAAGTAATTCGGCTCTATGACTTCCATGGTGTGTACGTCGCCGAAATAAATGAAATTCTGGAACGCGTGGTTCATAAACGGCGAGCCGATGAATCCGATGAATATGGAAAATACCGCAAGGATACTCAAGGGAATCGTCATCACGTTCGGCGACTCATGGGCATGCAGTTCAGAGCGCGGTTTGCCGAAGAGGACCAAGAATATAAGACGGAACATATAAAACGCGGTCATCAGGCTCGTTGCGAGCGCTATGGCGAATAACGCGGGGTGGCCGCTCTTTAATAGTTCCGAGAGTATCTCATCTTTTGACCAGAAGCCTGCCAAAGGCGGCACGCCGGCTATCGCCAGGCCCGCGATTATAAAAGTCGTGCCGGTTACCTTCATCTTGTTAAAGAGTCCGCCCATCTTTTGGATGTCCTGTATATGTATCGAATGTATCACGCTGCCGGCGCACAAGAAGAGAAGCGCCTTAAAGAAAGCGTGTGTCATAAGATGAAATGTCCCTGCCGAATACGCTCCGGCGCCAAGGCCTACCATCATCAGGCCCAGCTGGCTTATCGTCGAGTAAGCGAGAATCCTTTTTATATCGTTATTTACGAGGGCGATAGAGGCGGCCATGAGCGCGGTTATCGCGCCGATGTATGCGACGGCTATCAATGGTATCTGGTTCATCACAAATATGCCGTATGCGCGCGCGACGAGGTAAACGCCTGCCGCGACCATTGTGGCCGCGTGTATTAAAGCCGAGACAGGGGTAGGGCCTTCCATTGCATCCGGAAGCCATACATGAAGCGGGAATTGCGCCGATTTTCCGATGGCGCCGCAGAATATCAACAGCGCCGCTATCGTAAATATGGTGTTATCGCCGGAAAGTCCGGAGAGATCTTTAAAGTAAAGCGTCTTGGTGGTGAAGAACAGTAAGAGTATGCCGATCAACAAACCTGTGTCGCCGATCCTTGTCGTGATAAATGCCTTCATGCCCGCCTTTGCCGCTGCCGGCCGCTCGAACCAGAATGAGATCAAAAAGTAGGAGCAGAGGCCCACGCCTTCCCAAAAGATATAGAGTATGACGAAGTTATCGGCAAGGACGAGCCCCAGCATTGAGCCCATAAAAAGCGACATATACGCGAAGAACCTCGAGAACCTTTTGTCCTCGCCCATATATCCGATGGAGTAGACCTGGATGAGTGTCCCGACTATCGTGACGACTAAAAGCATCATGCACGAGAGCGGGTCGACTGTCACGCCGAAGTTTAGCGGTATGCCGTTGAACGAAAGCCATTTCGCGATAACGTAAGAACCCTCGCCTTTTAAGTTTCCCAAAAAGGTCAAGGCCGCGAGAAAGAGGGATATGCTCGAGGCAGCGACAGAAATTATCGCGCTCGATCTCTTCAGCTTCCGCCCGAAGAGGATATTTATGGCGAAGGCCAAAAACGGAAACAGTGGTATTAAATGCGCGTATTTTACCATTTCATCAGGTTTATCTTATCCATTAGTATTGTCTTTGAGTTCCTGTAAATCGCGATGACAAGGACGAGGCCCACGACCGCGGATGCGGCCGCTATAGCGATTACGAATAGAGCGAATATCTGCCCGAGTCCGTCCGGACTTCCCAGAAACCGGTTGAATGCTACGAGATTGATATTGGCCGCGTTTAATATAAGTTCGATCGACATAAGGATGCCGATGGCGGTCCTGCGAGTCAAGGCCCCGTAGATGCCTATTGCGAAGAGTGTCGCCCCCAATATCAGAAAATGGCTTTGCGGTATCATGTCTGCTTTTTTCCCCCCTCACCTTTATCCTCTCCCCTCTGGGGAGAGGGAAGGGTGAGGGGCCCTTGGCTTACTTTTCCAATCACGATCGCGCCGACGAGTGCCGCGAGCAATATAAGAGATATCACCTCAAACGGCAGGGCGTATGTAGACATAAGGGATTTCCCGAGTTCGCCCAGCCCAAGATAGCCGCTGGTCGTGCCCGCGGCGGATGCCTTCCACGGATCTCGATTTATTATGATTATAAGAGAGAATAAGAGAGCCAAAGCGAGAGCCCCGCCTATCAATACCTGATGGTTGGTTTGCTTTATGGCCTTATCGTGGATTTTTGTAGTCAGCATTATCGCGAATATAAACAATGTCACTATGGCTCCTACGTAGATCAATACCTGTACCACTGCCAAAAACTCGGCGTTGAGGAATAAGTAGACACAGGCAACTCCGAAGAGGGTAGCGGCCAAAAATACCGCGCAATGGAAGATATCGCGGCTCGTTACAACCATAAAAGCGAACAGGCACGTCAGCGCCGCGATAAAATAGAACGAGGCCTTTATTATGAATTCCTGGTACAGGCCGAACTCGTTTAAGAAACTATTTAACAGTTGGATTAAGCCATTCACGGTATTTCTCCGAGTCTAATAAGTCGATATGCAATTTTTCGTGGCCATAAGTAGCGATTTCATATATCCTGCTCATATATATCGCCTGTGTCGGGCATATCTGATCACAGAACCCGCAAAAGCAGCAGAGTTCCATATTATATTTAAAAGTGATAAGTTCTTTTTTCTTTTCCGGGGTTTCTTTGTGCGTGATAGAGAGGCAGCCCGTAGGGCATATCTTGACGCACTGGTAGCATTTTATGCACTTCTCAACGCGTAAATCGACCAGCCCCCTGAACCTCTCGGTCATCGAGAGTTTCTGAGTCGGATACTGGATAGTGACGGCACGCCTTAAGGTATTCTTGAGCGTGACCATAAGGCCTATTATAAGGCTCCATGCACCGGTTATTATATTTATGAAGTATCCTATCATTTAAGAAGTACCCATCCCGCGACAGCTAAGTTCGCGAATGATATAGGCGTAAGCACTTTCCACGTGAACCCCATCAGCTGGTCGACCCTTACCCTCGGAAACGTCCACCTGAACCACATCATTACGGTGATGATTCCGTATGTCTTTATCAAAAACCATATGACCGGCGGAAGAAACGGCCCCTGCCACCCGCCCAAGAAAAGTGTCGCCGCTATCGCGGAGACGATGAACAAATTCGTGTATTCGCCCAGAAAGAACATCGCGAATTTCATTCCCGAGTATTCCGTGTGGAAGCCGGCGACAAGCTCGGATTCGGCCTCCGGGATATCGAAGGGGACACGGTTTGTCTCGGCGACAGCCGATATAAGGTAGATAATGAAAGCGATGGCGAGATTCGGCTGAAATACGAACCATAGTTTACTCTGTCCCTCGACTATCTTTTGCATCGAGAGCGACCCTGCGAACATTACGACGGTTATTATCGAAAGGACCAAAGGTATCTCATAACTGATCATCTGCGCGGCCGCCCTCATCGCGCCAAGGAGCGAGTATTTATTGTTCGAGCCCCAGCCGGCCATGAATATCCCCAGCGTGCAGACAGAGGTTATAGCGAGTATATATAAAATGCCGATGTTTAAATCCGCCGGTATCAAAGTTATCCCGAATATATTTCCAAACGGGATGCATGCGAAGACCATTACCGACGGCACTACCGCGAAGAACGGGGCGAACCACCAGACCCATCTGTCCACACCTGCCGGCACTATATCTTCTTTCAATAAAAGTTTTATGACATCGGCTACCGGCTGAAGGACGCCGTGCCAGCCCACGCGCATAGGGCCATACCTCGTCTGGATGTGCGCCGAGACCTTTCTCTCCCACCAGATAAGGAACATCGCCGAGACCGAGATGAATCCCAAGATTATCGCGCCGACTATAATCATGATAATAAAAGTCAGGATCGATACCATTATCTGTCTATTTCTCCCACCACTATATCTAAACTTCCAAGGATGCAGATGAGGTCCGCCACCTTAACACCCCTGACAAGCGGCGTCAGGACCGCGAGGTTTGAGAATGATGGCCCTCTTATCTTTAGCCTGTACGGATACGGCGAACCATCGCTTACGATATAAAATCCCAATTCACCGCGCGGGTTCTCTGCCCTGAAGTATGCCTCTCCGGGCTCGGGCCTTAATATCCTACCTACTTTTACCGTAGGGTCGCCCTCGGGGATGCCGCCTATAGCCTGTTCTATTATCCTTAGGCTCTGCCGCATCTCCTCTATCCTTACCTTATATCTGTCCCACGCGTCGCCGCTATCGCCGGTCGGGATATCGAAATTAAATTTATCATAGACAAGATACGGCTCGTCTTTCCTTAAGTCCCATTTTACGCCTGAGCCCCGCAGGTTCGGGCCGGTTACGCTGTAATTTATAGCGGTATCTCCCGACAGGATACCGATGCCTTTTGTCCTCGCGAGGAATATCACGTTTTTTGTGAATAGGCCCTCCAACTCGTCTGTCCTTGTCCGCATATAGCCGATAAATTCCCTTATCTTCAGATCTATGCCTGCCGGAAGGTCAAACTGGACTCCGCCGACCCTTATATAATTATAAGTAAGGCGGTTTCCGCATACCGCGTCAAATATCTCTATTATCTTCTCGCGTTCGCGGAAGGCGTAGAATAGGGGAGTGGCGAAAGCGCCTAAGTCCTGGACGAACGTTCCTATGCCTACGAGGTGGCTGGCGACGCGGTTTAATTCCGCGATTATCACCCTGATATATTTTGCCCGCTCCGAGACTTCTGTCTTCATCAGTTTTTCAACAGCCATCACGTAAGCCAAATTATTATTCATAGAGGCGACATAATCCAGCCTGTCGGTAAACGGGATGAACTGCGTATATGTGCGGTTCTCGGCTATCTTCTCCATCGAACGGTGCAGGTATCCGACGTGAGTCACGCAATCGATTATGACCTCTCCGTCGAGCTTGGCCTCAAGGTAGAGGACGCCGTGGGTCGAGGGATGCTGCGGCCCCAGATTTACGAGGAACTCTTCGGTATGGATATTTTTTTCGTTTACAATAGTTTCCATGTCAGTATCGGGGTTTTTTAATAAAATCCTTATTTACGAAATCTTTTCTTAACGGATGGACGGTCCATTCGTCGGGATTCAGTATTCTCTTTAAGTTCGGGTGGTTCAGGAAATTTACGCCGAAGAGGTCGTATATCTCACGCTCGAACCAGTCGGCGGACTTCCAGAATTTAGCCAAACTCTCTACATTTAAATCGCTGAACGCCAATCGCGTCTTTAGGGTCAACCCGTGGTGTTTTTTTATAGAGTAGAAGGTGTAAATAAGCTCGATGTTATCGTTCTTCTCAACGGCGGTTATGCAATGCAAGTTATCAAAATCAAGGGCCGGGCTTATGATATAACGGGCCGCCTCCAAGAGCAAGCCCTTGGGGATTATTATCGCGCCGGTCTGGTCCTCTTTTACGGCGTCAGGCACCTTTATCTTTATCAATCCGGATATCTCAGCGCCGTTCATTCTTCTCCTTCCGTATCTTTTCCTGCAATTTCATCAACCCGAACAGGAGATTTTCCGGGCGGGGAGGGCATCCCGGGATATGGACATCGACCGGTATACCCAGCGCCTCAGTTCCCTTGACGACGGAATAGGTATCGTGGTAGAAGATTCCGCCTGAGACCGCGCAATTACCCATCGCGATGACGTACTTCGGCTCAGGCATCTGCGCGTAAAGCCGTTTCATGCATTCACCCATCTTTACGCATATCGTTCCCGCCACTATCATTACGTCGCACTGCCTCGGGGACGCGCGGAATACGCCGGCGCCGAAGCGGTCTATGTCAAACCGTGAAGCGCCCGCGGCTATCATCTCGAAGGCGCAGCAGGCAAGTCCGAATGTCAAGGGCCAAAGAGAGGATGCCTTGCTCCATTTTAATACGCTTTCGCCGGTAGCAAGGACCAACCCGCCGCCCGGGAATTTCTGTATCAATCCTGAAGCGGGGATTTTTTCTATTACTGCCATTCAAGGGCTCCTTTTTTCCAGGCGTAGATAAGTCCGAGGATCAAAATTCCGATGAAGACCATCATCTCGATAAAGGCGACAGGCCCCAAGTCGCGAAATATGACCGCCCAAGGCACAAGGAACAGGACCTCCACGTCGAAGATGACGAAGATGAGCGCGATAAGGTAGTAGCGGACGTTAAACTGTACCCACGAGTTACCTTTAACTATCTCCCCGCATTCATAGGGGGATTTTTTAATGGGGTTAGGATCGCGTGGGCGCAGGAGCCACGATACTATCAAAGCGCCCGCGACGAAAGCAATTCCGAAGATCAGGAACAACCCCACGTATCCGTAGTCTGTTATCATATATTTGAGATTCCTTCCGGTGCCGATAAGGTAGGCAACGCCTAATTATACAAAATAGGAGGGGGTTATGTCAAAGATTTTCATTTTCCTTGCTTTTTCCCGCCAAGCGTGTAGAATATAAAAAACTATGGCAAGATTTAAGCTCAATAAAAAGACGCTGATCTATAACGGCAGGATAGTCAAACTTGTCGTAAGCGACGGCACTATAAGAGGGCGGAAGGTGAGGTGGGAGGTTGTCCATCACACCGGCTCGGTCGGTGTAGTGCCGTTTCTTACGAAGGATAAGATAGTCTTAGTCGAGCAGTTCCGCTACCCCGTAGGCGAGAGACTTCTGGAAATCCCGGCCGGCACCCTGCACAAAGGCGAAGCGCCGCTTGCCGCTGCGAGAAGAGAGGTACAGGAAGAGATCGGCTACGCCGCCAGGAATTTTAAAAAGTTATATACATTCTACCCGTCGCCCGGGGTTACCGATGAATTTGTCGTAATATATAAGGCGACCGGCTTAAGGCCCGCGCGGCTGGAGCCGGATTTTGATGAGGATATAAAAGTAAGGATAATGAGGCCCTCCGAGGCATTAGGATATATTAAGGAAGGCAGGATAAAAGACGCGAAGACGATAATAGCGATTTTACTTGTGGCAGGAGGAAGATGAAAGACCGGATTGATTTTATGGATGTCATCGAGAAGATTACGGGAAAAGACCCGCGGTATAATGCCGAAGCGTACCTTTTTTTGATGAAAGGGTTGAATTTTGCGGTCGGAAGACTTGAAAAACATCGCCATGTCTCGGGGCAGGAGTTATCCGAGGGGCTTAAACTTTACGCCATAGAGCAGTTCGGCCCTATGGCCCGGACAGTGCTGGAGAACTGGGGCGTTTCTTCGACCGAGGATTTCGGAAATATAGTATTTAATATGATAGATGCGAAACTCCTCTCCAAGACAGAGGCGGATTCCATAGATGACTTCAAGGGCGCGTATGATTTTAAAGAGGCCTTTGACCGCGCCGTCAAATATAAATTAGACCAATAAAAGATTACCTAAAAATAGCAAATAATTTGTCTTTACGTAGCCGGTCTTTGTGATAGAATCTTATCGAATAGAGAGGTCTTAGTTTTGGATAAAAAGTTTGCTTCTAAGGTATTATTCTTAATTCTTCTGCTTTCCTGTTTGGCGTTATTCAGGCCTGCCGAAGCGCTCGTTGTCAATAATTACAGTTCAGACCCTACGCTTTACGACCGTTTTGTTTCCGGCACATATCCCAGTAGTCCCACACCGAACCCTGATTTCTTCGCCTCATCCTACGATTGGTCGGGTGTTGGTTGGATGACCTCAGACCAGATGCGGAGCATAACGATGGTATCGCCGCTTCATTTTGTCGTCGCCAATCACTGGCAGATCCCTTCGGGAAACTCCGTCACATTCTTCAACAGAGACGGTCAGTTGAAAAATTATACCGTAGATAGGTATTCCACCTTTAGTTTTACGGATGGGGACGGCACGCATACTTCGGATTTGGCGCTTGGCTGGCTTACAGCGCCCATTCCGGAAGCCGACAATATCGCCCGTTATTCCGTATTGAATGCCGATGACCCTGCGACACCCGAGTTCGATCTTGATTGGTATTTAAATAAGGATATATATGTTTACGGCTGGTATGCCAAGGCAGGGGAGAACGCGATAAGCGACCTTACATGGGCCTACTCAACGAATTACCCCAATCTGTATGCGGATATGACATTTACCAGTACATTTGATTATGATAATCTCGGATATTATCCGGGCCTTGCCGGCGGTGAACCCGGAGATTCCGGCAGCCCGACCCTTATGCCGTGGAACGGACAATTAACGGTACTGGGAACACATTTTGGGGTAAGCGATCTTCAGCCGGCTGCCACTTGGACGACCTACGACGCCTTCATACCCGTCTATATTGAGGATATGAACCTCGCAATGGAGTCGAGCGGCTATTCTGTCGATACAATTAACGTCATACCTGAACCGGCAACCTGCATCTTGTTTTTGGCGGGGTTGCCCTACCTATTTATCCGCCAGAGACGGTAAAGCTCCTCAAAACCGCATTCGTTGATCTTTTTATTTCGTCTCTTTAAAGTGCTCTCGATCTTTCCGAATCTGCGGGCGAATTTTTTGGTGGCGCTATGTAAGGCATCTTCGGCATCGACTCCGCCGAACCTTGCCACGATCGTTATCACGAAGAGCAGGTCACCTATCTCTTCGGCAAGCCGCCTCTTATTCTTGCTTTTTAGCTCTTCTTTTACCTCTTCTAATTCTTCGTGGACTTTATTTACCGCGAATTCCACATCCGGCCAGTCAAAACCGGCAGATGCCGCGCGTTTGGATATCTTCTGGGCCTTAAGCAGGGCAGGAAGGGTCTTCGGGACTCCGTCGAGCAGGGACTTCCTGCTCCTATAATTTTTTTCCTGACCTTTCTTTTCCTGCCAGCGTTTATACGCGTCTTCTGGACTTTTTGCTTTGTGTTTTCCGAATACATGAGGATGACGGCGGAGCATCTTTTTATATGAGGCCCTTATTACATCCTTGATATCGAATGCGCCGCGCTCCTTGGCGACCTGCGCGTGGAATACGACTTGGAATAAAAAATCCCCCAGTTCATCCTTTAGCCGCTCAGGGTCCTTGGAATCTATCGCCTCGCAGACCTCGTATGCCTCCTCGATGAGATGTTTCTTAAGCGAGGAATGCGTCTGCGCCCTGTCCCACGGACAACCGCCCCTGGAACGGAGCTTCTCCATCACCTTCACAAGTTTCGTAAAAGATTTAGCACTCATTTTGTAGACATAGGTTTTTTTGTAGGGTATACTAATTATAACATGAAAATAAAAATCCTCAACTTTATACTTCTGGTAGCGATGCTTTCGACTGCGATGCCCTGCTTCGCCGTAAAAGAAGACCCGCTCGGCGCCTCCATGTATAACGAGATGGGGGTCAAGGCGCTAAACGATGAGGCGCTGGACGCCGCTTTATCATACTTCCAACAGGCGCATAAATTAAATCCAAGCAACAATACCGTAAAGAAAAATCTCTCGGTCGCCTATTACCGGAAGGGCGAGGTCGAATACCTGAAACGCAATTTCGCCTACGCCGAGAATTATCTTGCTTCCGCCGTAAGATACGATCCTAATAATGTCCCCGCGCTCTTTCTAATGGGTGACATAAAATATCTCTCGCAGAAGATGGATGAGGCAAAGGCGCTCTGGGAGAAGGTCATTAAACTCGAGCCGGATTTTAAATACGCCGACGAACTTAAGAAGAGGATCGCGAAACTGGAAAAAGAGAGCGCTGTCGAGAAGAACTACCGTTCCGCCGGGATGGACCAGTTCGATATAAGATATTCTAAAGAGGGCGCTAGGTTAAGTTACAGCGTCCGCTATTATCTTCAGGAAGCGTACAGGTTGTTAGGGCAGGATTTTGATTACCGCCCGCAATATAAGATAACGGTACTGATATATGAAAAGAAAGATTTCGAGTATATAGGTGACGGCCTATGGATCAAAGGCGCCGGCGGTATCTATGACGGAAAGATACGCCTGCCTTTTATAGGGGCCGATTTTACGACTGACGAGATACGCGGGATAATATACCATGAATATACCCATCTGCTTGTCAACGACATATCTGACAGGAAAGCGCCGAAATGGCTCGATGAGGGACTCGCCGAATATGAGGGCGCGCGTTATTTAAAGAAGGACATGTCCGTCTTGAAATCCGCTGTAAAATCAAATTTACTGATACCTTTGAAAGACCTGGATGCGGTCTTTACCGATATCAATAACGAAGATGCCACTCAGCGTTATCTCGCCTACCTGGAATCTTACACCTTGGCCAACTATCTGATGAAGAGGTATAACAAATACAAAGTACGCGAGATATTGGAGGAGCTCGGCAAGGGCCAGCCCCTCGAAACGGTGATGAGGGACAAATTAAACGTTACTGTCGATGAATTTGAGAAGCGCTGGTTGGCTGAGTTGGAAGCCGGGAAGCTTTATTAATATGCCAGGCGATAAAAAATTCAGGTCCGGGTTTGTCGCGATAATCGGAAGGCCGAACGTCGGAAAATCCACGGTATTGAATTACCTCGTCGGCGAGAAGGTCGCGATAGTTACCGAAAAACCGGAGACGACACGCGATAAGATCCGCGGGATATTGACGCGACCCGACGCGCAGATCATCTTCGTGGACACCCCGGGCATCCACAAGCCGATAAACCTGCTCGGCAAACAGATCACGCGGGTCGCCAAGGATTCGCTATCGGAGGTGGACCTTATCGTATTTGTCCTTGATGTGGCAAAGGGTATAACGCAGGAGGACCGGCTTATATTCGGCCTGTTGAAGCAGGCGAAGAAACCCGCCATAGCCATTATAAATAAAGTAGATAAAGTAAGTAAATCCCTCGCTCTGCCGATGATAGAGGAGGCGTCCCGGCTTTATGATTTTAAGGAGATAATCCCGACATCAGCGACGTTGGGCGACAATATGGATATCCTTCTTAAGAAAACCATCGAGTACCTGCCTGAGGGGCCGAAGTATTTTTCCGACGGCCAGTTTACCGACAAGACGGAACGCTTCATGGCCGGAGAGATCGTCCGCGGCAAGGCGCTTGAGTTGACGCGCGAGGAAGTCCCGCATTCACTCGCGGTCCTCGTCGAGGAATTCAAGGAGCGGTCGAAGAAAAAGTTAGTCTATATCAGGGCTACGATATTCGTCGAGAGGCATTCGCAAAAAAAGATAATCGTCGGCCATAAGGGGCAGATGTTAAAGGCCATAGGCGAGGCGGCGAGGAAAGAGATAGAAGGTCTTCTAAATAAGCGCGTATATCTGGAGTTGTGGGTCAAGGTCTACGAGAACTGGCGCAAGGACCCGCAGGCCTTGAAGATACTGGGGTACGCCTGATTTTTACGATTGCCCCTTGATTTTTCCGTAGAGTATGGCATACTTAAGATGACCGAAAAGGGTAAACCGCTCCCGATAATATCGGGATCCCATTCAGGACCGAAAGGGCGGGACACAAAACCGCAGGCCTAAACCGAGGTCATTCCAGGTGGCACGGCAAGGCAGCTGGGTTACCGAAACCGGAGAAAAGGTCAAAGGCGTAGGTTGTTTCCCTAATCGGTCGAAGTACAAAATGGATTGCCAGCGGCTGAAGTAAGAAAAGAAACAAGCAGAACACAGAAGTAAGCAGCAGTAAGTAAGTTTCAAAGCCGCTGGCCTTTTTTTGTCCCCCTCACCTTAATCCTCTCCCCGTTGGGGAGAGGGCAGGGTGAGGGGCTTGCTATTTTGATTTTAACCTAATATAATATCAGGTAATGAGCCCTTCCAACGTTAGTTTAGACAAAGCGGCTATAATAAAAAAAATACCCCTCTTCGCGGACTTATCCGCGGGGGCGCGTAAGCTTATCCAAGAGAAATCCTATATAGCCGAATACAGAAAAGACCATATCCTATATCGCGAAGGAGACCCGCCCAGTTCATTTTATTGCATAATAACCGGCAGGGTAAATGTATTCGTAAAGACTCCATCCGGCAGCGAGAGGACTTTGATCAATCTGCATCGCGGCGATTACGTCGGCATAATATCACTCTTGACCAACGAGCCGCATTCGGCATCAATCCGCATCATAAATGACGCCCTGATCCTAAGGATCGACAAGGGAAATTTTAATACGCTCCTTAAAGAAATCCCCCAACTCGCCATTAAATTAAGCCAATCGTTATCGCGCCGCTTGAAGAAGAAAGACGCGGGGCCAAAAGCCATATTTGAGTCCACGATCATCTCCGTATTTGGCCTGGCCAAGAAAGCCGGCCGCACGATGTACGCGGTCAATCTTGCCATCGCGCTCGCTTATGAGACGCGCAAAAAAGTCATCCTTCTTGATATGAGCAGGACAGGCGAAGAATGCGCCTCGATGCTGCGGACCGGTAAAAGGCCGCTCCACGTCGACTTAAAGACGCTGACCTTTGACCACGAGAAAGTCAGGCCTCTCATCATGGATGTCGAATCGAGCGGCATCTGCCTCTTGAATGTCGCCTACGAGAGCGATGACCCATCCGCGCTTACCCAATTAGGCCCGCTTTTAAGTTATCTGGCGGCGGAATTTAATTATATCGTCGTGGACCTTCCGATCGTGATAGATAAGGCGATGTACGCGGTCCTTACTCAGTCGGATTTGATCCATCTTGTGACGGATTGCGACGAACATAACCTGAAAGCGACCGGCAGGCTCATAGACGAGTTAAGCAAGGGCATAAAGGATTTTGAGGCGCGCCTTAAGGTAATAATGAACGAATTTGTGGCCGAAAAGACATTCGAAGAACGCGTTAAAACATTGGGCCACAAACCTTATACGACCCTGCCCGACCTCGGCCTCTTGGGCGGGATAATGTCGATGGGGCTTCCGCCTGTTTTGGCGGTGCCGGATAGTTTATATTCGAGGACGGTGCGTCGTATAGCGAGGGATATCGGTAAGATCCTCGTGGGATTGGCGCTCAGTTCCGGCGCTGCCTTGGGCCTCGCGCATGTGGGTGTGATGAAAGTACTCGAGAGGGAGAAGATCCCGATAGATTTTATCGCCGGCACGTCTATAGGAGCTGTGGTGGGGGCATTTTGGGCCTCGGGCATAGAGGCGGCGGAATTGGAGAAGGTCGCGCTTAGGTTCAAGAGCAAGAGGATGCTCTTAAGTCTGGCGGATTTTTCTTTATTTCCGCTATTGGGGTTTATCAACGGCCGGAACCTTACGAGGTTCTTCAGAGAATATCTCGGCAGAAAGACATTTCACGACACGCATACCCCGATCAAGATAATATCAAGCACATTGCGTTCGCGACAATTGGTCGTCATAGATGAGGGAAGTCTGGTCGACGCGCTTCGGGCATCATGCTCGATTCCGGCGGTAGTCAAGCCGTACAGAAAAGACGAGGATTTTTTGATAGACGGCGGGACGCTTGACCCGGTCCCGATAGATGTCTTAGCTAAACTCGGAGCGAGGAAGATAATCGCCGTAAACTGCCTTCCGAGCCCGGAGGAGATGTTAAAGCCCTTTCAGGAGTTCGAGGCGAGACGCAGGAAAGAGGAACTTAAACTGGCGGAGCGTTCGATTTTCGCGCGGGCGCTCTTCAGGTTTATGAACTGGACACGCAGGACGTTCACCCCGAACTTTCTCGATGTCCTGATGAATTCCTCGCTTTCCATGCAGTATGTCCTTGCCGAGGCCTCTTCGCGAGAAGCGGATTGCGTCTTGCACCCCATAATCCCGACCGTAAACTGGTTTGAGTTGTATAAAGTCGAGATCTTGATCAAGCGCGGAGAAGAGGAGGCAGAGCGTATGCTTCCGCAGATAAAGGCGCTTATCGAGGAATAAGCCAGTTTGACAGATTATCACTATAGAGCTATAATATGAGTTTAAAATTAGGAGAAGAATTGTGGCAAATGAGGAGAAATTTGACTGTATAGTCGTGGGCGCGGGCCCCGCCGGGGTAACCTGCGCCTATGCGCTGGCGAAGGCGGGCTTGAGTGTGGTTATTTTGGAACGCGGCGAAGTCCCGGGCTCAAAGAACGTGATGGGCGGCATCCTCTATTCGACCATATTAAATAAGGTCATCCCGAACTTCTGGGAGGAGGCGCCGGTCGAGAGGAGGATAGTAAAGAAGACCTTTTCGATATTGTCCGCGGATTCGGAACTGCAGATGGGGATGAGGTTCGAGGATTTCAATAAGCCGCCTTTTAATAATACGTTTTCGGTCTTACGCGGGAAGTTCGACCCGTGGTATGCGAAAAAGGCGGAGCAAGCCGGAGTTATGCTCTTAAACGAGGCGGTGGTAGATAAGATAATAGTAGAGGGGTCGAAGGCCGTCGGTGTAAAGACGCGTCTCGAGGAAGGCGACTTATTCACCGATGTGGTCGTCGTCGCGGAAGGCGTGACTTCGCTTCTTTCCCAGAGCTTGGGCCTTCGCGGGACACATATGCCAGAGCATATGGTCACCTGCTGTAAAGAAATCCTTGAACTGCCGAGGGGCGTCATCGAGGAGAGGTTTAACCTTGAAGGTGAGGAAGGCGCCTCGTTGGAATATTTCGGCGGCTCGGTCAAGGGGTTTGTCGGTTCGGCGTTTATCTATACCAACAAGGAGACGCTATCCGTCGGGATCGGCGCCTCGACAAGGGACATTAAATATGGGAAGACTACACCCAACGACCTCATAGAGAATTTCAAAGCGCATCCGTCTATCCGCCGCCTTGTCAAGGGCGGCAAATTGCTGGAATACTCGGCGCATATGATACCGGAGTTCGGTTATGACCACTTGCCGGAATTGACGATGAACGGGCTTATCTTGACCGGCGACGCGGCCGGCTTCGTCAATATGAACCCGATGTTTCATGAGGGTTCGAACCTCGCTATGGCATCCGGTTTGGCGGCAGCCGAGACGATACTCGAGGCAAAGCAGAAGAACGATTTTTCCAATAAGGTCTTGTCCGGATACCGCAGGCGGCTCGCCGACTCGTTCGTGCTCAAAGACCTCAAACGCTACAAGGGGATATCGGACTTCGCGATAAGACATCCGGAATTCTTCAAGGAATATCCGGAATTGATGATAGAGTTGGCGAGAGATTTCTTCACGGTCTCGGAGATGCCGAAGGGCAAATCCAGGGGCCTCTTGATCAAGAAGATAATAAAGAGGGTAAATTTCCTGAAACTAGCGATTGGGTTAAACCGCGCCCGGAAGGTGATGTTCTAAGAGTTGTTTTATGAGAGAAGACACTATCCCTTTGATGTTTTTCGCGAGGGCCAATAAGTACACAGCGAGATGCGCCCTTAAGGTAAAACGCGAGGGGAGATATCGCGATATAAGTTGGCTTGAGTTCGAGAGTAAAGTCAAGAATCTCGCTTACGGGTTATTGACTTTAGGCCTTAAGCCCGGCGATAAAGTAGCCCTGTTATCGGAGAACCGCCCTGAGTGGGCGTATTCGGACCTTGCCGTCCTTTCCCTGGGCTGCGCGGACGTACCTCTCTATCCTACAGATGTGGCCCATCAAATCGGATACATTCTCGCCGATTCGGACTCAAAGATAGTCATCGTCTCCAATCGGGATCAGCTCGATAAGATCCTTGCAGTCAAGGCAAAAGCGCCGGCCCTCCAGAAAATAATCGTAATGGACCCGCCGTCCGAGATAAAAGATAAGGATATAATATCGCTTGAGTCGGTACTCCGCTCGGGCGCGGAGAATGCCTCGAATGTGCGGCTGGAGTTTGAGGCGCGCGTCCAATCGACAACGAAAGGCAGTCTCGCGTCCATAATTTATACCTCGGGGACGACAGGGGAACCGAAGGGCGTGTGCCTGACGCACGATAATTTTTTGTCTAATTGCCGTTCCTGTCTTGAACTTCTTCCGCTCGGCGAGGAGGACATAGCCCTCTCATTTCTTCCGTTAAGCCATGTCTTCGAGCGGATGGCTAGTTATTACTTTACGGTCTTTATAGGAGGCACGATCGCCTACGCCGAGAATATGGATTCGCTCCAGCGGAACTTAAGGGAGGTCAGGCCCACCTATGTCTGTTCCGCTCCGAGATTTTACGAGAAGATGTACATAAACATAATGAATTCCGTCGCCCAGAGCCCCCCGTTCAGGCAGCATTTATTTAACCGGTCGCTGGCTATCGCGAAGAAATACATAGAGCAGAAATTAAACAGGATAGGCGTCGATCCCGTTACGTGGTTTTGGTATCATATGGCGAAGGCGTTTATTTTTTCTAAGGTGCGCGAAGCGGTGGGAGGACGCATCAAATTTTTCATCTCAGGGGGAGCGCCGCTCTCCAAGGAACTGGCGGAATTTTTATATTCCGTCGGGATGATAGTCCTGGAGGGCTACGGCCTGACAGAGACCTCCCCGGTCGTAAGTTGCAATACGCTCAAGGCATTCAAATTCGGCTCGGTCGGAAGGCCGGTAAAGGATGTTGAGGTAAGGATAGCCGCCGATGGCGAAATCCTCGTAAGCGGCCCGAGCGTGATGAAAGAATATTACAAGAAAGAAAAGGAGACGAAAGAGGCGCTCAACAGCGACGGATGGTTACACACCGGAGATATAGGTTTCATAGACGAGGAAGGGTTCCTTCGTATAACCGACCGCAAGAAAGATATAATAATAACCGCGAGCGGCAAGAATTTGGCGCCGCAACCTATCGAGAACCTGTTTAAATCGGATTCATACCTTCAGGAGGTGATCCTGCACGGCGACAAGAGGCCGTATCTTACGGCGCTGGTCGTTCCTAATTTTGACGCGCTCAAAGGACTGGCGCTGCGTCAGGGCATCCCGTACGTGACGACAGACGAACTGGTCAGGCATCCGAGGGTCTACGAATTCATCGCCAAGAGGATAGAAGAAAAACAAAAAGACCTCGCGAACTACGAGAAGGTCAAGAAGTTCGCGTTACTGGACAGGGGCCTGACTATAGAGGAAGGCGAGATAACCCCCACGCTAAAGGTCAAGCGCCGGGTGATCGCCGAGAGGTATAAAAAAATCCTGGATAATATGTATGAAGTTTGAGGGCTCTTTCAAGAATAAAGACGCGCAGAACCTCGTTTACAGGGCGTTCATCCCCGAGAATCCGAAGGCCGCCGTCGTCCTCGTCCACGGAATGGGCGAGCATTCTTTGAAATATGATTACATGGCCGAGATGTTTTACGATAAAGGCCTCGCGTTCTTTTCGTATGACCAGCGCGGGCATGGCCGTTCGGACGGAAAGAGGGGCCATGCAAACAGCTACGCCGACCTCTTGGAGGACTTAAGGCAGTTTACTGATATCGCGAAAGTCGAGTCATTGCGTGAGGATGTCTATCTTTTGGGACTGAGCATGGGCGGCTTGACGTCACTTCTTTTCGCGATAGAATATGGGGAAAGGATAAAAGGAGTGATCGCCTCCTCTCCGGCGCTGCGTTTAGTAAAACCTCCGACCGGGATAGAGGCAAGCTTGGCCGAGCCGCTGGCATTTTTATTCCCGACGCTTACGACATCTAACAGGGTGCCTTTTGAAGACCTTACTCACGACGCGGCGGCAATCGAGGCGCAGAAGGCCGATAAACTCTCGATTAGGATAATCTCTTTCAGGATGTACGTCGAGATGACCAAGGCCATGAGATACGCATTTGATAATGCGTCCAAGATAACAGCGCCCGTCTTATTATTGCATGGCACCGGCGATAAAGTCATAGACTCGAAAGCGACGAAGGAGTTCTGTGATAAGATGGGCTCGGCCGATAAAGAGGTCAGGTTATATGACGGGCTTTATCATGAATTACTCAGGGAAACGAACCGGCGGGAGATAATAGAGGGCATTATTGATTGGGTATCGTCGAGGGCGGGTAAATGATAAAACGTTTTAAGGCCATCGCTCTGGTTCTTGGTGCGGCGGCGTTAGTCGCGGTTCTATATAAGCCGGTGGCGGTATTGATATTCCATATAAGGGAACCGAAATTTCTGTGCCCAATAGAGTATAATGATGAGATGAGGCTCCGCAACGACGGATACGGCGACGGCGCATTCGGGGCGAAGAGGAACAACGGGAGATTGCATCTCGGCATCGACCTTCAGGCGCCGGTGGGGACACCGGTAAGGGCCGCGAAATCGGGAAAGGCCTTCGCGAAGACAAACGCGGGGATGGGCAAGTATATAGTCATTCAACACATTGATGGTACAAAGACGTTATACGGCCACCTTTCCAAGATGTTTGTCGTAAACGGCGAACCGGTAAGAAGAGGTGATATAATAGGCGAGGCGGGAAAGACAGGAAACGCCCGGAACCCCTGCATGCTTCCGCACCTGCATTTTGAGATAAGGATAGGCGAAGACCCGGTTGATCCCCTTGCCGGGTATATGCAATTTGGAAAATGAGAATTTCAAATAAAATATTTCTTTTGACAGTTCTGACCTTGCCCGTGTTTCTTACCGGCTGCGCGACGGTCTATAACCCCGCCACAGGCGCCAAGGAATACATCATGATAGGAACGGCACAGGAGGTCTCTATCGGCAATCAGGTGGCGGCCGCGGTAGAGACCAAATATAAGCTCTCGCAGGATCCCGCGCAGATAGAGAGGGTCAATTCCATAGGCAGAAGGATCGCGGCGGTAAGCGACAGGCAGGATCTAAAATATTATTTTAAGGTGCTTGATAACAAAGATATAAACGCGTTGTCCACTCCCGGCGGGTATGTCTACGTGAATTCCGGCCTTCTGGAGAAAGCCAATGACGACGAAGTAGCCGCGGTCATCGGCCACGAAGTGGGGCATATCGCGGCGCGACACTCCGTCCAGGCCATGCAGTCGCAGAACCTGATATCTGCCGGAGCGATAGTAGCCAGCATTTTCGTGAAATCCTCCGACAGTTCACGGCAGGCCATGCAGGGGGCGAGTGTCGCGTTAAATCTGATAATGCTGGGATATTCGAGGGAAGACGAATTTGAAGCGGATAAGCTGGGCGTAAGATACGCTTATTACGCGGGATTTGATCCGAACGGCGAAGTCACTTTTTTGGAGAAACTCCAACGGCAGGAAAAGGGAACCCCCTTTGATAAGACCCTTGTCTATTTGAAGAGTCATCCCCTCTATTCCGAGAGGATCTCGAAGGCACGGGCATATGCCGCATATCTGAAAGAGACGCATAGCCAGCCTCCGGTTCAGTCCCCGATTCCCGCACCGGCAAAATAGGAACGAGATAAGTGAGACGAGCCTCTATTATTTTATTTGTCATATCCTTTGCCACCGCATTCGGTGAAATAGATTATGCCGCGGAGCGGCTTAGGATGGTCAGGGAACAACTCATCGTCCGCGACATAAAAGACGAGAGAGTCCTTGATGTGATGAGCCTTGTTGAGAGGCACAGGTTCGTTACGGAGATGATGAAGGAATATGCCTACGATGATATGGTCATCACGATAGGCGAAGGCGAGACGCTCGCGCAACCTTATTCGGTGGCGCTCGTCGCGGAACTCTTAAAATTAAAAGGCAAGGAGAAGATACTTGAGGTGGGGACAGGTTCGGGCTATCAGACGGCGGTATTGGCCGAATTAGCCAAAGAGGTATATACGATCGAATCAGTAGGGGCCTTAAAGATAGAGGCGGAAGAAAGGTTTGAAGCGCTCGGTTATAAAAATATCAGGATAAAGACGGGAACCGCCGATGAGGGATGGGAAGAATACGCCCCGTTTGATGATGTCGTCATTACTTATCCCATCTCATATATTCCGCAGAAATTGATAGACCAATTGAAGATTGGCGGTAAACTCATCATCCGTATCGGAGACAGGGAATCGAGCAAGGCGCTCCTCGTCGAGAAAGAGAGTGGCTCAAAGCTCAAGAAATGCGATTTTAAAGGGACGTTGATAGCTCCGGTCGTCGGCGAGAAGCCGACACAAGAGGTGGCGCGTGGTAGCGGAGGCCGAAGCGAGAACAAGAAATGGAAGACGGTCGAAGGAAGTAAATGGAAGATAAAGCAGTGAAAAGCCGGCTCCGACGTATCGTCGGAGCCGCGGTCTTGGCGTCGATATTATTATTTAGCGCGCCGCTATGTCGCGCCGAGACGCGGAATTTCGCGATGACTCCGGCGGCAAAAGACGCGATAGTAAAGAAAGCCGCGCTTGAAGAGCGAGACGGAGTTTTAGTCCTGCGCCTGGCAGGCACGCCATATGAGATGGGGTATCAGCGCGGCGTTCTTCTTAAAGATAGTATACGGAAATTTTTCCGCGATGATGTGCTTGGTTATCTTATCTCCGAGGAGAAGAAACGCCGACGCAACGCTTTCCCGAATTCTTCCCTTGTGCAATACTTCCGCTCCAAGGCGGAGAGCCTCGAAAGATATATCCCGGAGGATTATCGTGAGGAATTAAGAGGCCTCTCGGAGGGTTGCGGTTTAAGTTACGAGGACCTGCTCCTTATGCATACGGCAGTCGATACCGCCTCGCTGTCGCAACTTAACCTCGACTCGAGATTCAGGGATATATTAAAAGAGAGGAAGGTAGTAATATTTTACGCGCCGGAGTCCGGCAATGAATTTGTGACGGTCGGTTGCCCCGGCATAATCGGTGCCCTGACAGGAATGAATGAAAAAGGTGTCACTCTTGATGAAGTCGGATACGGCAAGACCGAGACATTCACCAGGGGCATTCCTATCCTATTCCTCCTGAGGCAGTGGCTTCAGTATTCCGATTCTCCTTACGACGCGATAAGGATCGTCTCCTCCTCGCAACGGACGATAGCCGATTCGGTGGTCGTGGCGGATATGAGGGTAAATGAGGGCTGTGTCATAGATTTTGACACCAAAAGGTATGACGCGACATTCGAGACTGATAAAGTCGCCGGATCCCTGCGGTATTTCATCAAGCTTAAAGAGGAATTTAATATCGCGGTGACAGAAGAAACGCCCATCGACCCGTTTGAGTTTTACAATTATGAGAAGAAGATCCCCGAATTCAAACTTGAGCCGAAGGAGAAGACCCGCGAATACGAGCACTACTCCTTTAATTACCCCTCGGTCGTCCAGACCGATTATCCGGATAACAGGGTTTTCGTCGATTTCTATGAGCCGAAGGGATATGATAAATATCCCGTCGTTATCTTCATAAGCCACACCACGGGAAGCATCCCGCAGATAGAGGGCGAATTCTGCCGCGACCTCGCCTCAAACGGCATAGCCGCGCTACTTATCCAGACGGCCTATCAGAAGAATTTCAGTTTCAGTTCCAAGTGGTTTGTTGAGAAATTGAAGGAACGCGGCGTCGACGAACTTCTGGAATTACTGCGCCAACTTGTCATCGAGACACGAAGGAGCATCGATTGGCTTGAGACACAACCCAAGGTGATGAAAGACAGGATAGGTTTAATGGGGATAAGCCTCGGAGGCATACTGGTGCCTATCGTCGCCGGCGTTGACGACAGGGTCAATTGTATGGCGATAATTTTAGGCGGCGGCGATATGGGCGAGATATTATGGAACAGCGCTATGACCGGTTTCTTCAAGGAACGCCTGATAAGCGAAGGAATAGATTCAGCGCAGGAACTGGAAGAGAAGATGTGGATAGTAGACCCACTTACGTTCTGTTTTAAGGCGAAGAAGAAACCTGTCATAATGATAAACGCCAATTTCGATATCAATGTCCCGGGTTCGAGCACCTTAAAATTGTGGCGTGCCCTCGGAAAACCGCAGTTGACGTGGTTGCCGTCCGTACACGCCACCTCTTTATTCGAGATAGGATACGCCAAGATAAAGACCTTCCAGTATTTTTATGCGCAACTTGTGGATAAGAAGAAGGCCGAAGAGATGGGGCTTGATTATACGCCGGGCTCTCCGCTGTCGGCATTTCGCTTTAAACCTGCGGAGGCGCTCGGACATAACCTAAAGATTAGCGTCTCGGGAAAGTGGTCGGGTTTTGGGTCCGGCGATGATGAGACGGAGACAAAAAGCCTGAGGCTCGGCGTCTTCGCGAAGGACCTTTTTGAGAAAGGATATTTCGGCGGAAGTGAAGCGTTCGGCAGGCAAGAGAAAGACGACCGCTACAAGCTCGACGGATTAGGCGGGGCGTTATTGTTCGGTTGCCGTTTAAGCGAGACATCCAACGCGTATCTTAAATATTCCTATGAGTCCGTGGACGTCTACCATGTGGAGTCATTTGCCCCGACGGAGATCAGTCGTCACACCGGAAGAAAAGGCGTCTCAGCGGCGTCGCTTACTTACGAGAGGAGCACATATGACGATAACCTTTATCCGATAGACGGTTCATACCGCAACGTGACCGTCGACGTCGCATCGAGCGTCCTTGGCGGAGACTTTAATTTTGTGAGGACCACCGGCGAGGCGACTTGGTATATCACCACACCCCATCCGAAGATAACCTTTGTGTTCAGGATAAAAGGCGGATGGGAAAGCGAATACGCCGGCTCGGCCAATGTCCCGTTTTATGAGAGGTTCTACGCCGGAAGTTCTGATACCATCCGCGGCTATAAACTGCGCTTCATAGGGCCGAAGGACTCAAAGGACCTGCCGCTCGGAGGAGATGTCACGACCATCGGCAATATCGAGGTGAGGTTTCCGATGTTTGCCGGGTTAAACGGCGCTTTATTCTACGATGTCGGAGGCCTCTGGGAGAGGATAAGCGACGTCAAGCTGCCGAAAGACCTTAAGAGTTCGGTCGGGACGGGATTAAGATACAGGACGAAATGGACGGTCCTGCGGTTTGATTACGGATATCCGCTTAACCGTAATCCCGGCGAGACAGGAAGGTTCCATTTCGGTTTGGGGGTACCGTTTTAGAGATGGTCTACCTGGAAGAATTAAATAAATATCCGATCGCGCACGGCGTATCTGACCGCCGCACAAAGTTAGAGGATTTTTTGAAGGCGCTCGGTGTAACGGACCTTCCGCTGGCAAAATTGGAGCAGGTACATAAAGGCAAGGTCGTAAAGGTGACCTCGAAGACGGATTTGTCGTCTAAGATCGCGGGTTGCGACGGCGCGATAACGAATACCAAAGGTATCGCGCTTATGGTCCTGACAGCGGATTGCCTTCCGATATTTTTCTATGACCCGGAGAGGAACGCGATAGGCATCGCGCATGCCGGCTGGCGCGGCACGCTCGAGGGTATCGCGAAGAACATCGTAAACGCGATGAAGGCGGAATTCAAGTCCGACCCGGCCAGGATACTGGTTGGTTTCGGGCCGGCGATAAGGCAGTGCTGCTATGAAGTGAGTAGAGAATTTTTGGTGCGTTTTCCCGAATCAGTTGTTAAAATGGCGCATAAGTATTATTTCGACCTCGCGGGCGAGAATGCTGAGCGGCTTTTATCGGCCGGCGCCACCTCAAAGAATATGTTCGATTGCGGCATCTGCACTTCCTGCAGGAGCGACGAGTTCTATTGCTACAGGAAAGAAGAAGATAAGACAGCCAGGATGGC
>JAUYOH010000146.1 GCA_030695925.1 Candidatus Omnitrophota bacterium | reverse complement strand
TTACAAAGACCAGTATGGGGTCGAGGGCAAAACCACACTTCTGACGTTCGGACTGCTTTCGCCGCGCAAGGGGATAGAGGTTGTCCTGCGCGCGCTTCCCAAAGTCATAAAAGAGCATCCGAATGCGGTATACATAGTCGTCGGCGCTACGCATCCCAATCTGTTAAAGCATGAAGGTGAAGCATACAGGCTTTTTTTACAACGTCTTTGCGATGAGCTTGAGATCTCGCGGAATGTCATTTTCCATAACCGGTTTGTATCTCCTGAAGAGCTTAAATAATTACTCGTGCTCGCCGATATTTACATTACCACATATCATGAAGAGGCACAGGTGACTTCCGGGACCCTTGCCTATTCGTTCGGCGTAGGAAACGCGGTCATCTCCACTCCATATTGGCATGCTGCCGAACTGCTCAGCGACGGCAAGGGCATCCTTGTACCGTTCAACGATCCGGAAGCGATAGGGCAGGCGATCACGAGGCTTATCGTCAACGAAAACGAACGTAACGCGATGCGCAAGAATGCCTATCTTTTAGGCCGCGAGATGATATGGAGCAATGTGGCGTCAAAATACGCGTCGATCTTCGAAGAAGCAAAGACGAAACGCCCTACCGTGGCGCAAAAGAAGATAACAATGCATCCTCTTGAACAGCAGTTTCCTGTATTGCCAGACATCAAGCTCGACCATCTCGTGAGGATGACCGATTCCATCGGGATCTTCCAGCATGCCACGTTCAATGTCCCTAACTTTTCCGAAGGGTATTGCACGGACGATAATGCGCGGGCGCTCATCCTGACCGTCCTGCTTGAGAACCTTGGTACCATAAATCCTCTTAAAATCAATGATCTCACGAGCCGCTACCTTGGATTTGTCAAGTACGCGTGGGATTCTTCTATCGGACGGTTTAGGAATTTTCTGACCTTCCAGCGAAATTGGAAAGAAGAAATGCCCAGCGAAGATTGCCACGGGAGGGCGCTATGGGCTATCGGCACCTGCATCGGGCAATCCAAAAACGAAGGCTTTACTCAGATGTCGGTTGAGTTTTTTGAAAAGGCCCTTGCTCCTTCAGTGTCATTTACTTCGCCGCGCGCATGGGCTTTCATATTACTCGGGATACATGAATATCTACAGCGTTTTCACGGAGACAGGCTCGTCCGTAACTGTCTACAGACACTCGCTACGCGGCTTCACGATCTTTACAAAGCAAATAGTGACGCGGAATGGCAATGGTTTGAATCATCTTTGACATATTGCGACGCAAAATTGCCCCATGCCCTTTTGTTAAGCGGACACGATCTCGATAACGAAGAGATGCTAAGAGCTGGGATAGAGGCTTTAAGGTGGCTTGTAAAAATACAGACTTCGACTCGTGGTCATTTCCAACCGGTAGGTACAGACGGCACGTACAATCGCGGAGAGGTCAAACCTGCCTTTGACCAGCAACCGATAGAAGCCTATGCCACCGTTTCGGCATGCCTCGAAGCCTATCGCATCACAAAAGATAAGATGTGGTATGAGGAGGCCTCAAAAGCTTTTCAGTGGTTCCTAGGAAGTAATGATCTCGGTATTCCCTTATATGACCCGGTAACCGGGGGATGTTGTGATGGGCTTCACATTAACAGAGTCAACCGCAATCAAGGCGCTGAATCTACGCTTTCATTTCTTCTATCCCTGACCGAAATGACACAGATGGAAAATGTTCTCGAAAGCCTTAAGGAGCCCTTGGAGGAATGATAAAGAATACCGGTATAGTCATCGCCCCTGATAGCGAGCGCGTCATCATCAGGCCGTATATTCCCGCTGATCAATCGCGCGTTCCGAGGATCGTCTCGCGCGTTATGGCCCTCGAAGAATCCGCCGCCGAAGAAGAATTAAAGAAGACGATGCGCGATTTTTCGGCGCGACACCATAATTTTGATGCCATCCTTCAGCGCCAATTTGAGATCATCCGCGCATATATGCCTTCCGATTTTGTGCCTTCTAAAGCGCGCAAGCTTCTCATAGGAGCGTACTTCATCGGCGAGCGTTCGTATGAATCAACAGCTCTCTTTAATCCTTCTATTGTCGCGCATCCTGATCAGTCCGGGGTTTCCGGAGGATCCTTGCGTTTTATTATTTCTTTGCGCGCAACAGGTGAAGGGCACATATCCACATTGGTATTCCGTTCGGGGGTCGTAGACAAATATGGATCCGTATCGATCGACAAGACTTCCGGTTTCGCTTGTACCGCCGAACCGAAACCGAACGCGCTTTATGACAAGACATGTTTTGTCATAAAGCTTTATGAAATGGGGTTGGAAAATGATTGTTCAAAGCATATTACAGACCCGCTTCCAGCTGAATTTACTATGGAGCGGCTGCAGGAGAAGGTCAAGGATTACACTGTAGGTCATCATCCAATAACTCAGACAGACAAGCTTACCTGCGAAAAGATCTTGTGGCTTGCCCGATGCAATTACGAGGCCACTTTCGATCCGCGCTTCCCGCTTTCAGAGCGTGTCCTATTCCCGCTCTCGCCGAGCGAGCAGAACGGCATGGAAGATGCGCGTTTCGTTTTTTTTAAGGACGATGACGGAAACGGGAAATACTACGCTACCTATACGGCGTATGACGGGAAGGCCATCCTTCCACAGATAATGGAGACAGAAGATTTTGTCCGTTTTAAAATGATCACTTTGAACGGCAGGGCGGCGGTCAACAAAGGGATGGCGTTGTTCCCGCGCAAGATAAACGGCCGTTACACGATGATCTCCCGGAACGATAATGAGAGGCTTTTCCTCATGTATTCCGACAATATCCATTTCTGGCATGAAGCCGTCCCGATTATGGAGCCTTTGTATCCCTGGGAGTTCGTGCAGATCGGAAATTGCGGTTCTCCTATCGAGACTGAACGCGGGTGGCTTCTTTTGACTCATGGTGTCGGAGCGCTGCGTCAATACTCGATCGGCGCGGCTCTGCTTGACCGCGATGATCCTTCGCGTGTACTCGGCCGATTGAG
>JAUYOH010000139.1 GCA_030695925.1 Candidatus Omnitrophota bacterium | reverse complement strand
TTTCCATTGAGCGGACAAAGCATAAGTAGCTGCTCCATCGATAGTCTCAGCTAGATTAGGATCCACCGTGACTGCATTGACTGATGAGTCGATCTTCTTAATCGTATAACTCCTTCCCGTGTTACCACTTGCTGCAGGTAAAGTAATACTAAATGCCGCAGCTGTACCATCTCCAGTAATGACCATATCACTCGTAGTCGCTGTATAAGCGGCTGTTTTTGCTACAACTGGGACTTTATAGCCTACGTTAAAAACAGCTATATCTGCGGTGCTACTAGGTCTTCCGATATTGATGGTGGTTGCTGTAGTGGTGTTGTTGACATTACCAAGTGTAATTGTGCCCGCATTGTAAGTACCGATATAGTCATCGTTTTCTTCAAAGAGGATGTTCCCAAACATCTTAATCCATCTGTTTGTGGCAACTGTCCCTACAATAATGTCCACGCCCGCATCTATGCTATCGGTGTCTATCTGCATTTTCTGCGTGCCCCAGCCTGTTTGGTCAGCTGAAATATAGAACCTAAAGCCAGTGTCATTCGTAAATGAATGATACCAGCTGCTGTCTATCCCCATCCATTTGGCTTTGGCGGAATTGCTACCGAAGTCAATCTTAGCTACTGCCTCATCTAAGAAATTGATGCCGCGGTCCCAGCCGGTGCCTATTCTTATGGCATTTTCTGTAGCGGTGCCGGCGGTGATATTCGCGATATTGATACCGAGTAATGTGGATGCGGTAATAGAAGAAGAGGTGGTAGAAATATTTATACCCGCATTTGTAGCGGTAGCTAAAGTACCAACGCTTTGGGTTATCGCTATCTGTTCCGCATCAGCTCCATCTGTAGTGCTTGTGTGTATAATACCAAAAGAATCCACTGTCGCCGCAGCAGCACTATCAATATCCAACGCAGCATCCGGAGTGGTGTCGCCGATACCGACGCTGCCATTTTCTGCAATAAGGGCGTAGTTAGCGGTTGTGCCGTTCTGGGCATTGAAGTAGCCTGCGATATTTGTGCTCGTTAAGCCAGCGCCAGTTAATGAGGAGTAAACGCCATATCGAGTTGTAGCAGCAGCTGCGCCTGATGCGGTTAAGCTCAAGAGTCTACCAGCCAATGCGGTAGAGGTTGAATCTACTGAGATTCCATATCCCGATGATAACGCATCTGCCGAGATGGAGATGCCGTTACCTGTAGTCATAGAGTCTGCGGTTAATGTCATTGGTGTTGCTGTGCTTGTGTATGTTTGGGAATATACTCCTGTTCCGGAAGACATGGTCAAGTTAGCGTTGGCTGCCAAGGTTAAAGTTCCGGCTAAGTTCAAAGCCCCTGTTGTGACAATGAAATCAGTGCCTGTGTTGCCGATATTCTCTATGATATTGGTGTTCATATTGATGGTGCCTGCCGAGGTGAAGGCGCCGACTGTATCGGTTGCATTATCAAAGGTGATACCGGCATTGGCAGCTAAAGCACCTGTTAAGGTCATGCCCTCTGCCTCTATGGCGTCCGAGAAGGCGAAATTATCTGTGCCTGCGCCGGTGAAGGTGATGGTCTCGGGAGCCGTGTTGCCGAAGGTTAAGCTTAGGTTGACTGCTGAGGCATCTGAGGCATTGCCGATTTTAAAGTCTGTGCCGGAGGTGCCTGTATCTGTGTTTTGGGCGTGGGAATTTGTACTAATAGTCCCTAAATTAACATCCGCATTAGGAATTGTGATTGTCCTGTCAGCGGTTGGCTCTGTAATGCTGAATGTGGTCTCGAAGCCATCATCCGTTGAGCCTTCAAATTGGAGGTTTCCTCCCGAAACGAGCCGTATGCCTTCTTTAAATGTATTCTGTTGGGCGTAACTGAAGACTAGATCGCCATCTGTAGTTGTAACGGTATCTGCATCTGTGAGGACACCGCTTATTTTAGCGGTAGCATGTTCTGTGCCGTTAGTTGAGGTTTCGTTGTTAAATACGATATTTGCTCCTATGCCATCAGCACCGCCGCTTGCAGAAGCGGTGTGTTTTACCTCTATGGCAGTATCGTCGGAGCTAGTACTTGTGTTGTTTCTAATAAAAGATGCATCATAACCTGTACCGTTAGTAATGCAATAAATCACTTGCGAAGCATTTGCAGTATTATTTATTTCTAAATGTGCACCAACAGCACCGTCTCCATCATTTCTTAAATACATTCCTCTGGCATCATTGGTGGTGCTGGTATTCGTTATAACTAATCCATTTCCCCCAGCCATATTGCCAGTCGGCGCAATTGAGACCACATCGGGACTCTGGGTTGAGTTAGAGGTTATATAGAGTGTTTGGGCAGTAGCAAGTGTATTATTATTTTCAATATGTGCAGCGACATCGCCCCTGCCATCATTTCTGACATAAATACCTTTGGCATTGGAACCCACGCCCGTAGCCGTAGCTACAAAAGTGCCCGCCGTACCATCATTGCCACTATTCACTGATTCTAAAACAGCTGCGTCGGCGGTGGGATCCCCAGTAGCATAAATAGCACGATTGGTGCTTGCTCCTGAGGCTGTAAAGTAGCCGGCGTAATTTACGCCTGTGCCGGTTCCTGTCATTGAAGAATAAATTCCATAACGGTCTTTAAGTGCGGCGGCCGCGCCGGAGCTTGAGAGATTTACAAGCTTATAGGCATCTGCCGCTGTAGAAGTCGAGGATATACTAATCCCGTTTCCCGTGCTTAACCCATTTGCCGAGACAGAGATGCCGCTTCCCGTAGTCATGGAATTAGCGGTTAGTGTCATAGGTGTGGCTGTACCTGTGTAGGTCTGGGAATATAGCCCCGCTCCTGAGGACATCGTCAGGTCAGCGCCGGCGGCTAAGGTCAAATCATCCGCTAAGTTTAAAGCCCCTGTCGCGGCAACAAAGTCAGTGCCGGCATTTCCGATATTCGTTATGATATTGGTATTCATATCAATGGTGCCGCCTGCCGTGAAGGCGCCTATCGTAGCCGGAGTAAAGGTTCCTGTTACATTTAAGCCGCCTGAAACGGTAACTCTGTCGTTGGCGGCATCTAACTTCATCAATTCGCTTATTGTGCCGGCCTGATTTACCTTAAATACCATATCCGCGTTCTCCGCGGCTTCGGTAACGGTTGTCAGGACCGTATCTATCGATGCCTGTTCCTCAAGGCCTCCCGCGTCCTCGACCTGAAAACTTAATCCTGTTCCGATGCCCGCTGCCGGAACCGCCGTGCTTGAATGCCTGAGGGTCAAGATATCCGTTACGGTAGTATTACTAGCGTCGTCATTCAATACGTTTAAACCTGTCGTAGGGGTCAGGGTCATTATATCGACGTCGGGCACGGGGGATGTATTGGTCCATGTAAATGTCGTCCACTCCTTAAAATACATTACATTAGCTGCTTGGTCTAGAACTATGCTATGATTGAAGTCCTGATTATTAGTTCCATCAAGCACGACAATAGATTTTCCGGTTTTAATACTTATATCCTCAAAGAAAAATGCGTCTGCGGTGGTCTCAAAATTATTTTCTACAAAGAGTTCTCCAGCCGCTGTTGCGTATGCAGGGGCAGTCCCAATTGTGCCGTCGTTTATTATCACAGCCCCGGCAGGTTCAACGTGCAAGTTGCCTACTTGTGTAAGAATATGAGGTACGGCAGCTACATTGGCCCCAAAAGTTAAAGTGGGAGTAGTAGAACTATCGTCAGTATCAATCTCAAAAGTATCTGAAGTAGTACCTGATAAAGCTGAACCAGTTCCAGTTATCGTGCCTGCAGCTGTAACATTTCCGGCATTATCTACGCGGAACATTGAAGTGCCTGCTACTTGAAAGTCTAATAATCTATCGTCAGCGCCGGGCGCTAAGGTTTCTGTTACGTTAAGTTTTAATCCGGTATAATTGCCGCTCGTCGCCTTATTTATCGTCGCGGCCAGATCGTACGCGACTTCGTTTCCTGTCGCCGCGTTCTTGGTCACTGAACCGGTAAGGCTATATCCGGATGCCGGATTTAAAGCCAAAGCCGCGTTATAACCGGAGATGATATCCACATAGAGATACCTCCACGCCAGACTCGACGACCCAAAATCGTAAGTGGAATCTGTAGCGGGAATAACGTGAGAGCCGAGATATCCCGTTACCGTGATCGTATCTGACGTCGAATCTCCTAGCGTCGTCGCTGAATTGAGATATGCGGCGCCGTCGGTCTCCAATATGCCTGTTATGTGTAAATCATCATTTGATGTGGCGTTGGTATTCGTGCCTGTGGCGTCGCCGATCTGCGTATTGCCGCCGGTCCCCGGGGCAATGACGAGGTCCTCGTTCGTGGTGGTCGTGATATCGACCGGCACGCCGTCAAATAGCAGTTGGCCGGCATAGGCCGATAATAACCAAAAGATGAGCAAACCAAAAGATGAGCAAACCAATAAACCCTTCGATAGATTTTTATTTATTCTGGCCATTTTGAAACCCTCCCTTTATTTTTAGGTTATTCCAATGTAAATATAAAAGACTCTTCTCCGACGAGAGCCTCTTGTGTATTCTTAAATTTACCTTTAAGTGTTACGGTCCCTTCGCCTTTCAAAGTCGCTGTGCCGTCTTTTCTTATATATAAGGCATCGTCTGAAGTGGAACCTGGGGCTATTGTCCCGTAAATGAAATTATCGGTAGTAAAAGCGGATGTCGAGGCGCCGCCCACCTTGAGAGATTTCGCCTCGAATGTCTTTCCGGCAGTCACGGAAGCGTCTTTAAGGTCGATTGTGACGTCGTCGGCAGAGGTAGGAACACCGGAAGGAAGCCAGTTCTTTTGGTCCGCCCACGTAGAGGCGTCACCGGAACCGGCCCAGTTTTTATCGGCTCCGTAGACCGGCGCGGCAAATACAATGATAAACAATAGGGCCATTACTATTTTCATAGATTTATCCCTAATAAATGATTATGCCATAAAAATCGCTATTTTACAAATAACGCGGCGCCCGCGATGTCCATCTTGGTGACTTTTAATTCTACTTCCCCCTCAAGGAGGACGAAATCTTCCACTTCCTCGTCTTTATCGTAATCGTACAAGCCGTTCGGCCCCAGCGAAAGCAGGTTCAGCCCCAACGCCACGCTTGTGCGCGGCTTGTCCGTAAAGACTGTGTGCCCGGTCGGATATTCAATAGTATATGACTCTATTCTCGGAATAGCAAGGCCGTCGCGGCTAAAATTTATCGTAAGCCTCCAGTCCTTCCCGCTCTTAGGCGCTGCCTCAAGCTGAAGGACGTCCCTGTCATCTATCCCTGTCAAATTAGTCAGGAAGAGGATCTTGACCTTCCGGGAATTGGGTATCGGCATCCTCGTACCCTCTCTTAAATTAACCGACCCCCCCTTAGCGGGGCTGTTGCGCATACTGACAAAACTTAATAGTTCTTTGGTCTTATCCTTATAGGCCGCCTCCAAAAATATCTCTATGCCGGATATAAATTGAAGGTCTCTTTCGGCGACATCCGCCCCTTTTGAGATATCGTTGTTCGCGTTATCATAATACCTGAATAAAAATTTTGTGATCTTAACGCCGAACGGGTTCTTGGAGATGGTCTTTTTCCCGGCGGTATCCTCCACATACATCTGACCGTCATCTTTTACCCACCTGAACCTCGTTATGGCGTCCGGATCCTTGTCGGCATCCGGGTGATAGGTAAAACGAAGCAGGCTTCCGGGTGCCACCTGCAAAAGAAGCTGGACCTTGTTTAGCTCTTCCTTCTTTCCCCAGTCAAGGAGACCGACAGGTACGGCATAATAAGTATCCGTATCCGGCGGGCGCGCTTCGCCTATAGGGATACTCGTGCCCGGTTTTATATCTTTGTTCAAATTATAAATGTTTAACCCGCTCTGCACCATATGCGTATCATCGGTCCAGGGAAAGACCACTTCGACCTCGTCGTTATACGCCTTCACGACCTCGAGGGTGTCCCTTAACCCGTATGTGTCCGGCGTTCCTTCTGTCAGTTCCTGCATGACACCGGACAAGACCTTTTGGAGGACCAATTCGTCCTTCATATACGCCCAGCTCTGTAATGCCGTAACGATGCTCCAGTAAATAGCCGTCGCTATGAATAGGGAGATGATGATAGCGATTAAGAGCTCTATGAGAGTAAAACCTCGCCTCATTTCCCTTTCACCCACGTCGTATCTACCAGAAGAGTGATCAACTCCACGATAGGTTTATCTTTAAGCTTACCGTCATAAAACACACAGACCTTTACCTTCAGCGGGTCAGAGCCCGTATCTATATCGGAAAAGACCCGCAATTTCTTGCCGTTTAGTTCCAGAGGCGGTTCTTCTAACGGCGGAAAATATGTGCTGCCGATCTCCTTGAACTGCTCCGTGCTATAATTCAGGTTCTTAATACGCTCCATCTGCCATTTAGCCAGGTTCAGGGCCGCCATCGTCTCGCCCGTGACCGAGGAGCTCGCAAGGCTGTAAGAGAACAGCTGCATCATCGGCACAAATAACGCCGCCATGACGGCCAGCGTTATCAATATTTCAGTATATGTAAATCCTTTTTTCTTCATAGTTAAAACGGGCTATACTTGAGTTGTATCGTGCGTTTTATACCTCCGACTCTGCCGGTCGCGCTTATAAGAGATTGATTGTAATCGAGTTTTACATCATAAGTGCCGTCGCCAAACGGCGTAGAGGGGATAAAATACTCTTGACCGGTGATCATAATGGCTTGTGATTTCAGCATATATATCGCGTGGCTGATACCCGCTTCGGCTAAATACAGCGCCTTTGTCCGATTTACTTCATACTGGTTGCTTAAGGCCAGGGAAGACAAAAGGGCTATCAGGCTTGCCCCTATTAAGCTGATCGTCAATACCACAATCAGCACGCCGAATAAAACCGCCCCTCTTCTTTTACCACTCATTCGGTTTCTGACCGGCATAACTGCCCCATTTTGAACTCAACGGTTCCGAGATATTCACCACGACATCCGCTCTATCCTGAAGATAGACCCATCCGCCGGTATTAGACAATTCCTGGTCGCTGGTCAGGTTCTCTATGGCATTGCTGCCCTTCTTTGAGGTCACTAATTCAGGGGGAATGCGGTCAAGATATGGCCGCTTTATGCCCATGTCCTCATACTGCACGGTCAATAACTCATCGAGCGTCTCCGGATATCTGCCCTCCTTTGCCCTGAATAACGCGATGCGGGTGCGTATGGAATTAAGATTTGTCTGTGTGGCGGAGATGCGGGCCTCCACGTCAAACCCGATAAAATTCGGTATTATGGTGGTCGCCAGTATCGCTATTATCGTTATGACGATAAGGATCTCGATGAGGGTGAAGCCTTTTAAGTTGGTTGAGTTTGTAGAGTTTATTGAGTTCATTGGGTTCTCCTTATGATTTTATAATCTTTATCAAATTAAAGATGGGTAATAGCACCGATAGCGCGATAAATCCGACCACAACACCCATGACCAGCAACAAAAACGGTTCAAGTAAACTCGTGAGGTTGCGCAACGTATATTCCACCTCCGGTTCGTAAAATGAGGCGACTTCGGAAAACATCTCATCGAGTTTTCCGGATTTCTCTCCACTGCTGATGAGTTGGATCACCATCGGCGGAAATATTCCGGAGGACCTGAAGGCCTCGGTCACGTTCTGTCCGACGTTTATCTCTTTACGTATATCCTCGAATATCCTGCGCAGGACCGCGTTGGTTATGGTATTCTCTACGACACCGAGGCTCTCATGGAAGGTAACGCCGCTCTTTGTCAACGCGGCCATCGCCCGGCTGAATCTCGATATCATGACTTTAAGATAAAGGTCCCCAAACAACGGCACTTTTAAAGTGTACTGATCGACGGTATACTTGCCCTGCGGCGTGGAAATATATTTTTTTATCCAGACGGCAAAAAGTATTAAAAGCCCGATAAAGACGTACCACAGGTTCCTCATCATCCAACTCAAGCTGAGGATGACCCGCGTAGGAAGAGGTAATTTGGCCTGAGATGCCTCAAATATGGCGACAAAGTTGGGAAGGACGGCAATCAATATAAAGGACACGACCGCAAGCGACAAGAGGATCAGCACGATGGGGTATATGAGCGAGGATTGGATGCGCGTGCGGATCTCCAGCTCCTGAGTCCCCAACTGCGCCAGCCGTTCCAGGACTTCGTCCAAGAGACCGCCGGTCTCTCCTACCCTGACCATCGAGACGAAGAAATCGTCGAAGACCTTTGGATGTTTTGAGGCGGCCTTCGAAAAACTCAAGCCACCCTGAATATCAAGAATGACCTGTTTGATTATATCTTTTAATCTTTGATTTCGGATCTGTTCGGCGACGTTATCGAGTGAAGAAGTGAGGGTATTACCGGTGCGCAGCAGCGTGGCCAATTGCCGGGTAAATACTATTATCTCGCGGCGGCTGATCCCCCTTATATTCTGGATGAAAGAACTTGTTAAATCCTGGATCCTCGGCTGAGCCGTAATCTGGACGATACTGTAACCTAAGTTCCTGAGGCTTGAAGCCACGGCGTACTTGTCCTGGCTCTCGATCGCCCCCGTAATCAATTGTCCGGATTTGTCCCGCGCGCGATATGTATATTTTGGCATTGGAAATTGCGCTCACTACTCAATCTCTCGGAAATATGTTCGTAACCGGCCCTTTACTTATTTCCTTATCTTTTGCCTCTGATTGTTCTTCGAGTATTTTGTAATACAATCCCTTGCCGGAAGCGGCGTACTTGCTCTCCGGGTAATCTGAGATCAATATTTCCAAAAGATCCCTTGTCTTAAGCGTATCGTGCTCATATTTATAGCTTATCTGGCTGGCTCTCCATAAGGCCTCGGGCGCTTTCGGGCTGTTGGGGAATTGACTGGCTATATTCTCGAATAAGCTTAAGGCCTGTGTCTTTCTGAATTTCATATCTTTACGCCTGCTTTCCAGTCCGATACCCCTGTCCAGATGGTCGGCCTTCTCGAATAACTGATACGCGATACTCAGTTCGCCGGTCGGACCGATATTGACGTATACCTCCTCTTCAGGTTTCTCGCCGTAAAGCTTGGCTTCCTCTCTCGAGCGCAATATCCTCGGCGTTATGAAGACGGCCAATTCAGTTTGGCTTTGGTCTATGGAACGTTTGCTGAAGAGAAGGCCGATTATCGGTAAATCGCCCAATAAAGGTATCTTAGACCTCGTCCTGTCATCCTGTTGCTTTATCAGACCGCCCAAAACTATAGTCTCTCCTTCTTTGACGCGCACGGTCGTATCGGCCTCGCGCGTGGTAATCCTTGGGCCCGCGTCCAAAAGCGAGGTGACCGAGCTGACCTCCGGATGTATCATCATCGTTATGTATCCATCCGCGTTTATCGAGGGTGTTACGCGTAATGTCGTCCCGACATCTATGAACTTGGTCGTCTCTGTCGTCCCTGTCGTTGTCTGGGTCCTCTCTTTATACGGGACCTTCTCGCCGATGACGATCCTCGCTTCACGGTTATTCAAGACAGCGATGGACGGCGAGGCCAACAGATTCGCTTTCTGGTCCTGAACGAGGGCGTCTATAGTGGCCGTGATCGACAGGCCCTTAAAATTCAATGTATTTAGTTGGAACTGCCCTCCTGATAACGAGCTCGAAGGTCCGGCCATCGTTACGGTCCCTTTTAACTCTTCCGAATATCTGGTATTACGTTGAAAGAGGCCTTTAACATCGCCCACAGGTTTGTAATCCGCTGAATAGGTGACCCCTAAGTTTTGCAGGTCTTTTGAGACGATATCCACGATCTTTACCTCGATAAGGACCTGCTGCGGCGGTATATCTATGCTCTGGATAAGCTTCTTGACCTTTTCTATACTGGCGGCATAGTCCGTGATAATCAACATATTGGAGACCTCGTCAACCTTTATGTCCCCCTTTGATGAGATAACTTTTCGAAGCAGGTTCTGCGCTTCCGCGGCCTTCAAATATTTTAAGAATACCGGTTCACTGGATAGGTCCATTCCCTCCGCCGCGCCGGAAGATATGTAAATGATGTTTGCCCGCCTTGTGTGGACATAGCCGTTGGCCGTCAATATCGCGTCAAGCGCGTCATTTAAGGTAACGTTCCTTAAGTTGATCGTCACTTTCCCTTTGACATCGGTAGAGGTGACCAGGTTAAGCCCATACGACCACGCCAACGAACGCAGGATGGCGTTTACGTCGGCATCCTTATAATCGAGGGATATTATCGGGTTCGACTCGTTGGTGACCTCAACCGGCGTGTCCTGCGCGCAGGCTCTATGCCCAATCGCGAGAAAACAAACTAACAAACAAGCCAAAATTAATAATCTGTTCTTCATTTTTACGCCTCTTTTTTATCTGTTAAGCGTTAAGGAAACGGTCTCCGCTCCGTCTGAGAGCGTGACCGCGTCCGGCAAAATTTGGATAACTTTCCAATCGCCGACCTGGCCTCCGACCTTAACCACTTCGTCATTTATAATCGCGGTCGAATCCTTTCCTGCCGATGTAATACCGGCTAATTTCAGGTCTTTGGCCTTGTCCGTCTTCTTCCCGGCCATCTTTGAGGCAAACGGATCCATCTTGATTACCAACGGCGTGAAGGTATCTTCTTTCTCCTTTACCGTCAGGTCTATCCCTTTTTCGAGCAGTAACATCGACAGTTCCAAATTGGTCTTGGACTGCGGCGCCCCTTCTTTCGTCTGCGCGATCTCTATGTCCTGGACCGTAAGATACTCTGAGAGGTTCTGAAGGCGGTTGAGGTAATTGACGACGCTTGAATAAGGCGCCGAAAATTTTATGTCCAGTTTAAGTTTTAGATAACCTTCTTTTTCTCTCTCTATATCCTGACGTATCGATTCGAAGTCTATGTTCAGCCCTTCGGCGCGCCGGGTGATCTCGCCGAGCAACTGCGAGACCGAGCCCGCGGCGGGAATCTTCGCCTCGTAATCCTCTATCTGCTTGAGGACACTATCGTAGTCCTGGCGGAGTTTCTCGTTCTCTCTTTCCTGCGCTTTAATATCCGGAAATTTAGCTTTTCTGGAGGCGATCTCATCGAGGGTCTTCTGCAAAGAACTCGTAAAATTCTTCTGTCCGGAAAAATACGACTCTCCGAAGATCCGGTATGCCAGAGAACCAAACAGGATCACCAACAGCACACCTGCGAGAATCTTTTCCCTTTTTCCTATTTTTGTAAAATAACCCGCTGCGTTCATCGCCGTCCTTTACTCCGCGAGATTGGTCGCTATCTCAAAATTATAGAGAGTGGCGTCTCCGATCTCGCTCTTCTTGGTAAAATTAAAATTTGAGCCCTTGAACTTATTAGACCTGTTTAAACTATCCATAAATTTGACTATCGCCTGATTATTCAGTGTCGAACCGTTTATGGCCACACCATCGCGGCTGACCAAGAGCTTGTTTATCCATATCTCGTCGGGTATAAGCGTGGGAAGATAGACCAAAGCCTGTGATAACTCGCCCGGTTTATCCCTCTTGGCAAGTTTGAGATATTCCAGTTTCGCGTCCAGGAGGGATTTTTTCTTTGACAAGGCATCGTACTCTTTAGAGAGGCTCAATTGCTGCGTCTGAAGGCGGCTTAGCTGGACCTTTGCCGCTTCCGACTGATTTTTGGCCTTAGTAAGCTTCCATTTATATTGCTGATTCAGGACATACTGTGACAGGATCAAGGCCGCTAAAAATATCGCCACTATTAAAACGATATTAAGACCGGGCCTTCCGAAAAAGAGGCCCTTAGCCGGAAACGGCTGCCCGGCGCCTGCCTTAGGTATAAGATTTAGCCGCTTCATCTTCTTCCTTCCTTCTTAACGACAGGCCTATCGCCGTGCCGAAACCCGACCCCGCTTCCTTTATATCAAACCTGCTTATAAGCTCATCGTCTATTAATATATTATTTAGGGGGTTGAAAACCTCCACCGGAATATTAAACGGCCCGCGCAAGAAGGACTCTATGCCCTTCAGTTTCGCGCCACCGCCGCAAATTATGATGCGGCTTAAATCTCCTGTGCCGGAGCGGACTAATTGATTTGAAAGGGACTTATAAGAATGCTCGATATCAACGATTAAGTTTTCCAGTCCGGATGCGAGCGCCGGCCGCAACGAGCTGATATCCCGCGAACCGGCCTGAGATTTGGCGATAATCGCGGGCGCAGACGTCCAATCTTCCAGACCGTATTGACGCTTTAATTCTTCTGCGTCCCCATAATCGATCTGAAAATAATCCTTTATCGCCTCCGTCATCAGATTCCCGGTCGTCGTTATGTCCCCAACGAGATAGATATCCTGACCGAGGGCTATGGAAAGGGAACTGATGTCATAACCGATATCCAGAAATAGGGTCAGTTTTGTCTCATCGGGCGGCAAGAAATGGCAAACTCCCGCGAAAAGTGCCAGCGGCCCCGGCTCAACGGCTATAACATCCAGGCCGGCTTCGCCTATCTCCTGGATCTTTCCCATAACAACATCCTTACGGACAACCGCCACAAGGACTTTCTTTTCTCTCGAAGAGGCCTTGTCCGACTCCGATAAGATAGCGTAATCCACACTGAAATCGGTCATCTTTCTCGGGTCAATCCCCAGATCCTCGGCTATCTGCCAATTGACGGCACCCTCCACTTCGGAAGCCGGCATAGGGGGAAGGCTTAAGATACGTATCTGGGCCTCTTTGGCGGAAAGGCCGACTACCGACTCGCCCTTGAAACCGCCCTCGCTGACCAATTGCCTGATCGCTCCTTTATGGATTTGGCCGGAAAAGCGCGCGCTCGCCGCCTTCACAAGCTCGATCTGCCCGTCGATCCTCGCCAGTTGAGCTATCTTTATCTCCGAGCCGCCCATATCTATACCGACAGGAAAATATTCCCTCGGTAATTTCTTCTTTTCCGTCCCCGAAGGGGGCTGCCGGAGGGGGCTTCCGCCAAACAGCGCTGAGATCTTTTTCGCTGCTTCCGGCGTCTTCTGCCGGCGTTCAAATATATCTTTTACTAATTGGGGGTCGCCTGGTTTTTCAGGCGATTTTTCCTGACTCAATTCTCACCTCGCATCTTTGGGTCTTCGCGACTATCTCTTCGGTCAGACTAAAATAATCCTGTGTACCGGCACAATTGCGGTCGTAAATATGTATCGGTTTCTTGTAGATCGGCGCCTCGCAAAGCTTAACGTTATTGCGGATGACCGTATTAAAGACCTTATCCTTAAAGTAATCGCGTATCTGCTCGAGCATCTTAGCGCTTATCTTCGTGCGCGTGTCGTATAATGTCGCCAGTATCCCCAAGATATGGAGGTCGGGATTGAGGCGCTCGCGCACTATCTCGATAGTCGAGAATAATTCCTTCATCCCTTCCAGAGAATAATAATGCGTCTGGAGAGGTATAAGAATGGCCTCCGCGGCCACAAGCGCGTTTATCGTGACCAGATTCAAACTGGGATTGCAATCGAAGAATATAAAATCGTAGTCCTTCCTTAATAATAATTTTCTTATCGCGATCCTCAGGACGCTTTCCCTTCCTAATATGGAAGCAAGCTCGAGCTGCGCCCCGGAAAGCAGCGAATTCGACGGCGCGATATCCAACCGCTCGACCTGAGTACGCAAGATTATCTCGTTTAACTCGACATTATTTATCAAAACATCGTATACGGTCCTGTCTATATTGTCCTTATCTATCCCCAAGCCGAGACTGGCATGGGCCTGAGGATCTAGGTCCACGAGAAGCACCTTGTATCCCTTCTCCGCCAGGCAAGCCGCAAGGTTTATGGCCGTTGTCGTCTTGGCGCAGCCGCCTTTTTGATTAGTAACGGCGACTATCTGCCTGCTTACTGTGACAAACTTTGGAAACTGCTCGGAAGGTTGAGCGGCAACAGAAGCGATCGATCTTATGGGCGCCTGTTTAGAAGCGGCAGAAGGATTTTCACTTCCGTTTATTCTTTTTATAATCTTTTTTAACTCATCAAACATCGCTTATCTCCTTGGCCACAATTGAGCGAAACGCTAACCTTACGGCGCGGAAGTCAGCTGCTTGCGAATCAATCTTAAGCTGTATCCGCTTCGTCGCATCTCCTTTATCTTCTCAAGGCGTTTACGGACCTCATTGTCGTCATACAGGCGCTTGTTTCCCTGCTTCTCCGCGATACGCAACAAGCCCATGTTGGTATAATAATTGATGGTCGCCTTGGAAAAGCTGTACAGCTTCGAGATGTCGCCTATTGTTCTCAGATTCTTCTTCTCTTGGAACATCCTGCGCTCCTGCATGTAATAATATACAGTAGTATCGATTAATATAAGTTAAACATATAGTATATGTTAATCGATACTTTGTCAAGAAAAATCTGTCTTCGGCAGAGACTTTGGGGATTACGGTTTCAATATCAATGCGCAGACGGAATTGGGTTCGAGGCTGAACTTTACTATCTTGGCGGGTCTTAATCTCTTGTCGCTGCTTGGCCTTGCTAATAGTATATCGTTATACCCCCGGTGCAATTTAATCCGTATTGTTTTCGGCGCGGAGGACCTATTCCAAGCCAGTATCGCCTCCCCATCGTTATCCCGGGGAGCAAACCGTTTAAGTTCGACGTCCTTCGGCGACCACCTTAACTCCTCGACATCCAAGAAATTTGCCGTAATCAGATATTTGCTCCATCGTTGTTTAAATCTAAATAATTTTTCGGTATAACCCTTCAATTTCAGCATGTGTTTCATATAGGCTGCGATCCATTTTTGCTCCGGGTCGTTGTCGAATTTCCGGTCAACGTGTTCGAAAGGTTCTGTCATCCTCCAGTACTCCTGTCGCAGGCCGAGAACGAAAGCCCAGTTTACGCCCGCTATATCGCAAGCGTCGCGGCTCGTCAGGATATGCTCGGGAAAAGTATAACGATATAGTTCCGGCATAGGTAATATCATCTCGTCCTTCCTGAAACTCTCGAAAAGGGAGTGCGCTAGATCGGCAAACTGAATAAATACATCGCATACCAGTTCCACCATTACGGCGAAGTCGGGGTTCCGGGCTTTTACGTCCCTACGCACCTCTCTTAAGAGGTCTACCTTTTTAGCGAAATTTAAACTGGGCTTGAAATGGCCATGATCCTTGGCGAAACATAGATACGGATGGTCGCCGCCGAACTGATCGTATAAAAGCCCGTTCGCGCCGAAACCTCCTACCATACGGGCCTGCTTTATTAATTGCTTCTTCCACTGACTAGTCGCCGGGCAGGCTATCGCGAAAAGCTTATTGGGAGTCACTGTCCCCTGAATGGGCCATGAATAATTATCGGGATAAAAAACCCCTTCCTTATTCACTATGCATATCTTCCTGCCGGTCTTTTTATAAAAATCCGTCTGTAGGTCTATCAGCCTTCCCTGCGTATAAAGTATCGCGTGTCCGCCGTCTTTTTTTACCGCCTTAAGGGCTTTCCTTAATTTCGCTTCCCCTCCCATAGCCGGATCGGGAGAATATTCCGGGTAACCGACATCGTGGCCGTTCTTATACCATGAGAATATATATAGAGGGATATTCAGCCCTTTCTTTTTATTCTCCCTATTTATCCGCGGCAGTTCATCATAACCGAAATATACCCTCTTATTCTGATGTTTCATAAAAAGATCGCATATGCCCGGCGCCTCATCTATCCACGCCGGAACATCCTTGCGTTCCTCGAGCCATGTATCGGCGAATTGCCTGTATTTTTTAGCGCCGATGTGCCAGTCCCCCTTATGGGCCGAGATAATAAGGTCTCCCGCCGACCATGATTGACCGGGCTCGATAAAAGGATATTTTACGACGGCGATTTGGAAGTCCTTGTTTTGCTCCCTTCTGCGCGTAAGAAGAGTGGTGGTCTGGAAGGTCAGATCATGCGAGGCTAGGTAGAGCCCTTCTTTCTCGTTACAAAAATCGAACCATGGCATCGAGCACACGCCCGGATACATCAAGACCAATTTCCATTTCGCGTCCCAGGCAAGAGGCAGGGTAGCGGCCGGATCCTCTACTTTGTTACCCATCCATAAGGGAATCGTAAGAAGAGGCTTATCCTTCGACGAAGATATCTTGTTTAAACCGGAGACAAGCGGGAACCATATCTCCCGTACCGTCTCATGCGAGTTGTTCTTCAAAACGGCCCGCATGACAATGTCCTCTCCTTCCAGCCTGAAATATAACTTCATCGAGATGGAAAGGGTGTCACCCTCCAAGCCCTTCAGCCGTCCAAAGGAGATCTCGATGCCGTCGTCTTTCTTCACTATCCGTCCGGAATTCATATAATCAAATACCGGATACTCGGTCCATCCCCGCAGGGTAACGACAAGTTTCCATCCCGAGCCCTTATTCTTTTCTATGTACTCGGTGCCCGTCTTTTTATTATAGATGGAGGTGATAATACCGGATTTAGTTACAGCTATCCTAATACGGCCGTTCTCGAGATTATACAGACCGGCCATTGTCTTATTCCTTTAGTCCTGTGAGGGCTACACCCTGTATGAAGGTCTTCTGGGCAAAGAAGAACATGATTAAGATAGGCAGGATTACCATCGCGGAAGCGGCCATCAGGAGGTGCCATTCCGTACCGCCCTGCTGGCTCTGAAAGACCTGCAGGCCTAACGACAGGGTATAAGTATCCTTGTTCGTCAGGAAGATTAACGGTCCCATAAAATCGTTCCACGAATACATAAAATGAAAAAGCGCGACGACCGTAAGCGCGGGCTTTGACAGAGGAAGCATTATCCTGAAGAATATGCCGAGTTCGCTGCATCCGTCGACTCTGGCGGCGTCGGTCAAATCCTTGGGAATTGTCATAAAAAATTGCTTCAGCAGAAATATGTCAAAGGCGCCTCCGAAGAGAGCCGGCATCCAAAGAGGCTTTAGCGTCCCTATCCAGCCGAAGGCCTTAAATACGCCGTAAAGAGGCACCATGGTGACCGCGAAAGGAATCATCATGGACGAAAGTGTTAGCATAAATATAAAGTCCCTTCCCGGCCAGCGTATCCTCGCGAATCCGTAGGCAACGAGGGCGCTCGAAAGAGTTACGCCCAAAGACCCGAGGATACATACTATTAAAGTATTTTTGGTATAATTAAAGAAAGGGATCTTCCTGAACACCGCCGCATAATTATCCCACCAGAACTTCACTCTTTCCGTGACCTCCTGCGGCGGGACAAACGTCCAGTAGGGCCCTGTCTTGGCGTATTGCCCGGAGGTCTTTTCGACCACCTGTACCCATCCGGTTCCTACTTCTTTTTCTATGTTGATGAGATAATAATCCTCAAATATCCTGTCGGCGACCTGCACCTGCAGCAAAGCTTTGCCTTCCCTGAACTGGGATTTAGGCACGAAAAGGCGCTCTCCCTTTTTGGGTCCTTCTGTCACGACCGCTATAAAGCCGGGTTCCTGTGTCGTGATGCCTTTTTTTACCTCGACCTGTTTTCCCTTAAATTTAACGTAGTAGGTCTTCGGTATCCATGTAGGCGGAACGGTCATCGTCTGCTCGACCGGCTTTAAGGATGTGGCCATGACCCAAGCAAACGGTATGACAAAAACTATCGAACAGGCGATAAGCGCCAAGTGTATTAATAATCTTGTAGTTCTACTCTGCGGCATAAGAACTTAGCCTCCGTGATAATAAACCTTCTTTTTGGAGATCTTACTGACCCATATGGTCAGGATCAGGATTATGATAAATAATATCCACGCCATAGCGCTCGCATACCCCATGCGGAAATCCTCAAAGGCCGTCTGATAAAGATAGAGGGCATAAAATGTGGTCGAACGCTGCGGCCCGCCGCCGGTCATTATATACGCCTGACCGAAGACCTGAAAGCTGCCTATGATACCAATGACGACATTAAAATAGATCACCGGCGAGATCATTGGTATGGTAACGTGGATCAGCTTATCAAACCAGTTCGCCCCGTCAAGTTCGGCGGCTTCAAGCTGGCTTACCGGCACATCCTGCAGCCCCGCAAGATATATTACGATCGTCTGCCCCAGTCCCCACAGGCTCATGATCACAATCGCGTTTTTGGCAAACTTGACATCCATCAGCCAATTAGGAGGATTCGCGAGCCCAAGTTTCATAAGAAAGTTATTAAGGAGCCCGTATTCTCCGTTAAAGATCCACATCCACAGCATCGAGCCTGCCACCATCGGGACCAAAGACGGTATAAAGAATATCAGCCTGTAAAACGCCATTCCCTTTACTTTCGTATTCAGCAGCATCGCAAGGCCCAATGACATCACGAACCCTAAGGGTATGGTGAAAATAGCGAAATAGAAGGTATTCCACAGGGCTTTCCAGAAGATCGGGTCAGTAAACAGGTCTTTATAATTGAGAAGCCCTATGAAACGCGCCGGCTGCAGGACGGAATAATGACAAAAACTATAATACAGGGAGGCTATAACGGGATATATCACAAAGATGGAGAATCCTATAAGCCACGGCGAGGTGAATAAAAGGCCTTTTACTAAATTATTTCTTTCCCCTCTAGTCATTTCTCCTTCTCGGCTCTCTTTGATATCTCAAGTTCCCTGCCTAACCTTATCTGCATAATTTTCCGGGCTTGCGTTAAAGCGGCTTTAGGCGTTGCCTTGAGGTTGCGTATCATATCGGTTGCGAAACCTATCTCTCTCTGATATTCCTGCCAGATTATTATCTTCGGCGTGATGAAGCCGTTGGGGCTTTCGGCCAGTTTCCTGAACATGCGTATATAGGGATTTTTACTTCTGGCGTAAAAGCCTTCGCTCACCTCTTTAAGCGGCGTAAATTTTCTCTGGCCTTCGCATAAGAGTTCCATGGCTTCCTGCGTATTCACGAAACTTATAAACTTGAATGCCTCATCCGGATGCTTGGCGCCCTTGGGAATGATCAGGATATCCGCCTCGACATAGGAGACATCTTTTAATCTGCCCTCATCAGAAGGGAAAGGCGCCGCTGCCCAATCCATCCCGGTGGCGTATTTGTCTATAAAATTATACATCCAAACGCCCTGCACTACCATGGCGATTTTCGATGAAAGGAAAGCGTTCTGAGGCGAGGCGAAGACGCCGAAACTGCTTGAAAATTTATTTACATTATCAACGCCGTATTTTAAGGAATAAGAACTTACCCAATTATAGGCTTCGATGTTCCCGGGATCGTCGGTCGTTATGGTGTCTTTCTCATCCCATAGCCTGCCGCCGAACCAATAACCCCAAAACCATGGCCACCATCCCGGTTCAGAAGGCAGGAATCCCATCTGAATGATCTTGCCCGCGGCAAGCAATTCCTCGTGGTTCTTCCTCGTCTTTAATTCATAAAAAGATACCGGCTTTTCCTGATTAGGCAATTGTATCAGGGTCAATTTTTCCGCCATCTCATCCAATTCCTGTATCGTCTTCGGCGGAGCGTTCGGGTCAAGGCCGGCTTCCCTGAAAAGGCGTTTATTCCAATGAAGCGCCACTGAGGCCGGAGTCGAAGGCAACCCCCACATCTTATCCTTATACTTGCATATCTCCCAGAAAACAGGCACGTAGCGTTCCTCGGTTATGCCCGCCTCTTTCAAATAATCATCAATGGGAAGAATTGCCCCTTTTTCCGCGTAAACGGTGACGAGCCATGTCCAGACTCCCGCTACGTCGGGAGGATTTCCGCCGGCGGCCGCGGTCAGGAGGCGCCTGTCAAGCTGGCTCGTCGTTATCATCTCGACCTGAATGACCTTACCCTCCTTATTCTTTATCTTTCTGGAATTAAACAGGTCAACGACGGCCTGCATGGCGTCGCCTTCAAAACCGGTCCATTTCTCCCAGTAGGTTATTTTGACGGTATCGGTGTGGGCGCCGCTGCCGGCGCAACCCAAAAAATTACAGGCAAAAACGGCGAGAGCCGCTAAAACAATTGCTTTCGTCTCTAATTTAACTTTCATAATTTAACTTTATCAAGAACTTGGGTTTCCGTCAATGATTTTATTACCTTCGACCCGGACAGAAGAAGAACTTTCATATGCCTTCTCATGCGTTATCCGCACCTTCTTCCCTTCAACGCTGACCGCGAACAGATTGCCCTTATAAACGATCTTAAAATTAACTCTCTTCCATCGGTCCGGCAGGTTCGGGTTAAATTCGATCCTGTTATGCTCCATATCCATTCTCATCCCGCAAAAGCCACGAACCACACACTGCCATGTCCCTCCGGCGCTGGCGGAATGTATGCCTAAGAACGTGTTTGCCATCACGTCTTCCAAATCCAATCGCGCTGTCTGCTGGAAATAAAGGTCACTCTTTTTCTTGTCTCCAAGTTCGTTGGCTATGATCGAATGTGTATTATAGCTCAAGGAAGAATCGTGAAGAGTCATCGGCTCATAAAACTTCCACGCGTTCAAGAGCTGTTTCCTCGTGAAGTTCTCCCTGTGCAGATACATCAGAAGCAAGACATCGGCCTGTTTGACGATTTTAAGCCTGAGGAAAGTGTCCCACGAGTAACCTAATTCCGTAGTTATGATTTTTCCCGGTTTCATCTTCCTTATATCTACCGGCCTCTTCTCAAGGAACTGGTCATCCTCGATATACAAGTCTCTTTTCTTATCGTAATTTATGTATATATTATCGATGATCTTCGTCCAGTCCCTTGTCTCTTTGAGGCCGAACTTGATCTTTCGTGAGACTTTCTTAAGCTTATCGGGATGGTTCTTCCTTGCCCATTCAACCATCTTCGTGGCCTGAATGAGGTTCCAGCGCGCGTTCCAGTTGGTATAGGTGTTGTTATTGACGATCCCGTATTCGTTAGGCCCCTTCACCAGATTCATGACATAGCGTTTCCTTATCGGGCTATAATCGACACGGCTTACCCAAAAACGCGCGGTCTCGATAAGCATCTCCAGGCCGCAATCGAGCATAAGCCGCGTATCGTTGGTCGCGTAATAATAATTCATCAGGCCGAAGGTGACGTCGGAGACGATATGGACCGCGATATTGGCGTATTCCCAATAATCGGCTTGTTCGTGTCCGGGATATGAACTCATCCATTGATACATCGCGCCTTTAAACAATAATCTCTTGGCTTTCTCTCTTGCCGCGGGCAGGGTCAGGTAACGGTATTTGACCAATGCCTTGGCCGTATCAGGGTCGGTAAAGATAAAGAAAGGCATTATGAAAAGTTCGGTATCCCAAAAACAATTACCGTAATGCATCTCGCTGGTCAGGCCGCGGGAACCGATATTAACGCGGGGATTCTTCTTGTTACCCATCTGGATGAGGTGATAGATGTTGAACCTGACGTTTCTCTGGTCTCTCTTATCGCCCTCGATCCTGACGTCGCTGACATCCCAGATCTTGTTCCATTTTCCGGCGTGTTCCGCCAAAAGCCGGTCGTATCCTTTTGATGAGGCTTCTTTCAATTTATTGGCGCAGGAACGCCTTAAATCGGAGACGCCGTCCTTGGAAGAATAAACGGCGATCAATTTCAGGAATGAATAGGATGTCCCTTTACTGGCCCTAAACCGGACATCGTTATCCAGAAGAAGCTTACGGGTTTTGCTATTTATTTTTGCTGAAATCTTTTCTTCGTTCTCGCGGACCTCGCATCTGAACGCCTCGCAGACCGACATCTGTGTCATCTTCGTATTTACGGTCAGATATCCCCCGTCGGGCAGGCCGCCGGCTTCATACTTGTCATCTATAAAATAGTATTTTTCGTCCCTGAGCTGATAACCGCTGATATGGAAATCAATATTCGTGACATTCCCGTCGAGAACATTATTAATCCTGATTTCTCCGTTATAGTTCAGAGGCCTTATCTTATAATGCAAAACAGCGAGATGTTCGTCGGCCTTGCTGATGAAGCGAGTGATCTCAAACTCGGTCTTCTTTTTCCTTGGGCTAGTCCATATGAATTTACGGACAAGAACGCCGTCATACATATCCAGATACCGCGTATAATTCTCGAACTTGCCCTCGTTCATATTCATCAATTCACCGTTGACATAGACTCCGGTGTTAAAAAAATCCGGCTGGTTGACGATGGCTTGATAGTTCCCGCTATATTTATCAAAAATACCAGCGACATAAGTGCCGAAACATGACTTTACTTGCGGGCAAAAATGGTTTTCTTCAAGGACCCCTCTGGATGCCATATAGCCGTTGGAGAGGGCGAATATGGTCTCCCAGTATAACTCCTTCTTTGACGAATACTTCTTCTCCTCGATGAGCCAATCCTGTCGAGACATCTATGCTTTTCCTTTTTCTCTGAACAATTTCTCGATTCCGGCGATATCGATCTCCGAGAGGTCTTTTATGACGAGGTCGGCTTCGTGTAATATCTTTCTGTCTCCGACTCCGACTACCAGCATCCCGCCGCTCTTAGCTGCCCGTACGCCGGATTCGGCGTCCTCAAAGACAACGACATTATCAGAGGTCAACCCTAGCCGTGATGCCGCTTTCAGGAACAGTTCGGGATCAGGTTTAGTCTTCTTCGTCTCCGTCCCATCCACAGCCGCATCGAAGTACTTTTCGATATCCAGTTTTTTAAGAACGGTCCTCGCGTTTTTACTTGAAGAAGCAAGGGCTTGTTTCCAATCTTTTGCCTTATGTATCTCTTCGATCAACTCTAAAGCACCGGGAAGTATCTGGCTGCGGTCTATGCGACTGACGAATTCCAGATAATACTTATTTTTCTGTTCACATAATTCGTCGATTTTCTTTTCATCCGGCGTGTAACCGAGAAGGGCCAAGAGGGAATCTCTCCGGCTTAGCCCCTTTAATTTCTCGTTCTTTACTTCATCAAAAGGGGCACCGATCTCATCGGCCAGTTTCTTCCATCCCATATAATGGAACTTCGCGGTATTGACGACGACACCGTCTAAATCAAAGATAGCACCTTTAACGCTCATCTCTTAACCGGGGCTGACATCGCGAAATCCACGAGGTCTTGCAGTTTCGCCGTGGCCGCGCATATGACTTTGTCCGCGCCGCCGTAATAGCAAAAATACTCTTTGCCGATGACGACGTTACCTACGGCAAAGACCACGTTCTCTTCCACTCCCTCTTTCTCGAAGGGCTCGGTTGGTTCCAGTATGAAATCCCTCGGCCGGGAGACGATCTTGCGCGGGTCTTTGAGGTCCAGCATCATAACTCCTTGCCGGTAATACCGTCCGGGTTTGTCACCCTCAACGCCGTGATACATAAGCAGCCATCCGTACTTTGTCTTGATAGGAGGAGTGCTTGCACCGATCTTCTTCTCCTGCCAGGGGATTTCGGGGTCAGGCTGAGCCAAGATCAGGCTCTTTTCTCCCCATCTGGTCAACGAGTTGGAAAAAGTCATCCATATGCTTGGTTTTGCGCAACCATATTTCGGCCCAATCCATTCTGCGGGCCTGTGGAGCATTACATATTTGCCCTTAATTTTTTCCGGAAATATCACTACATCGCGGTCATCTACGTCATCCCGGGAGATGGCGCCCAAACATTCGAAATTCCTGAAATCCTTTGTGCGCAAAAGGCCTGTGCGGGTCAGGTTCTCCTTCAGGCTCTTTGGCGCGTTCTCGGAATACTCAGGCCCTTTGCCCATGACAAACATCGTATAGGGAACGGCCCTGCAGGCGTATGTAATATAATAGTAGCCGCCGAATTTTACGATACGGGGGTCCTCAACGCCCCCGGCTTCAAACAGATATGTCGGAGTATAGATGGGCTTGTTAGACGCTCTCTTGAAATGAAGACCGTCCTCGCTTATGGCGAGGCCCATATAGATGCGGTATATGTCCGTCTCAGCCGAAGCCCTGTAGAGCATGTAGACCTTGCCCTTGTCGTAATAGGCCCCGGGATTACATACGGCATGCCTCTCCCAGTTTCCTTCCTTCGCAGGTTTCAGGATGGGGTTGTCAGCGTATTTTTTTAGCTTCATCTTTTCAATAAATCTTGCGGGTCTTCTTTCCCAGCGCTATATCTTACTTCGAAGTCAAATTCCTCCTGAGGCCTCAGTTTCCGGGGTTTAAATATCAACTCCATAGTATAAAAACCGATGCCTTCCCAGACGCCGACTTTATCAATTAAATCCTTATCAAACTCCTGCATAAAATATTCGTTGCTGGCCTTATCATATCCCAAGATCCGATCTCCGTCCGGTATATACTCGGTCTTGCTCATACTCTTGCCGTAATCCTGTGTTACAAGGCCCTTGCCTTTGACGGGAATCACTGCTTGGTTCTCCTCGGTCGCGTCGAACGGGCCACATGCCAGATCGGGATGGTTCGCCCATATGAACCCTTGTTCTTTATCCGAGTTGTTCTTGATCTTGTATCTTAACTTTAAAGATGAGGAGTCAGCCCGTAATGTCATAGTCCTTTCGATATATAATTTATTCTCCGTCTCGGTCCACATTCTGACCGAGACCTCTTCGGGTCCCCTTTCTCTTACTTCATATTGCCACTTATTTCCCCAGACCTCACCCGGCCATCCTTCAGGGAACCAGTCGTTTATCCCCCCGTATTCGACCCAGTCCTTCGGCTGTCCTGCTTTCGGCAGTTGTGAATACGCGGAGTATAGTTCATCGTTACCTGTCTCCTTGACAAAGAAAGAAAGGATCCTGCCGCCAACTGCCTCTGTCGCCTGGGCTTCTATTAAAGCGTTCGCCAACACAATATCCATATAACCGTCCCCATTGATGTCTGATTCAACCAAAGCCGCCTCTCTATTCCCGGCGATCACCTTAAACGGTTCCTTCGCTTTGATAACGGCTCCTCCTGAGACGGTTATGGCCGCGGTTATATCAGTCTCTCCTTTTGAATTAGGGGTAACGATAAAATCAAACTTTTTATATTCGCCGGGAGCTAATTCCAAGAGCCGCTTCTGCGGTGTTATCTCCCAGCCCTGAGGTATATTAAGAGTCAACCAGCCGTTAAGCGGCACTTCCTTGTGAGCCTTTATACCGACAGATAAAGACTGTTTCTTGCCCAGGACGAGGACATTTTGCGGGCCCAAGTCTATCTCGGGTATCGCCTCTCTGGCTTTGATAGAGCAGGCTTCGGAAGAATAGTCCACATTATTCAATCTTATTTTAGCGGTCAACTTATAATCCTTGCCTGCTTCAGATGCCATGACAAGTAAGTTCGTAAAAATGCTCTTTTCTTCCAGCGGCTCAAGTGAAAAGGGTATAGTCTCCTTGCCTGCCGCGCCTTTGGGTAAATCGGTCTCGAGCTTAATTTCTCCCTTAAGGGATCCGGCCTCGTTATTCTTTATCCTGATCTCGATCTGTCTCTTGACATCGGGATAGATGAGGATCTCTATCGGCTCAACCTGAATCTCTATCGCCTTTGGTATTATATTGACCTTCGTCTGGATCTGCTTCATCTTTCTCGCGGAATCCTGGCCGTAGATTATCTCTCCCTTAAGCCAGACCACGTCCCCCTCTTTTATCTTTTCCGGAAGCGGAACAGTGAAATCCGCGGCAACCTGAGAGCCGGGGTCAAGCGAATAAAAAATCTCGCTCATTTGGGTGGTGTTCCCGCTATCCCCCAGATAACCTGCCCACATATCCGGAACCGGCCCTGCGGCATGGACAAGCCATACGCTTAAAGCCAATTTTCCTTCTTTAAGCGATGCGCCGCTTAAGTTCTTGGCGGCAAGACTGACCTTAAGGTTCTCGCCTAAGCCGGCATATCTTTTCTCAGGCAATATAGTTAACTCTATGTCTTCTTTCGGAGAGGCGTATTCTATGAGATATTCGCTGTCTATTTCTTGGCTGTTATAAAGAAATGTTATTTTGTCTTCGGTCACAGCAGCGGGAACGGCTCCTTCGGCGCAGGATATTTTTATCCCGGAGGCCTCTTTCCAATCAACGGGCCTTTTAACGTTTATTAAAGTGCTCTTCGGATCCGGCTGCTTGACTATTATTTTATTGGGCAGGTTTTCTACGATGATATAATGCTCGCCCGCCAATAGGTCGTCGTTGAATACCTTGAACATTCCGGCGACCAGATTGCCGCCCTCGGACTCGGCGAGAAACCCTTCCGGAGGTATAATATAATTTTCTATACGATAGGGCTTAGACTTTGAATGATTCGCCACTATGGCGATATCCTCGAAACGGCTAAATGTGACTCTGCCGTCAAGACTTTGGAAATCCGTCAATTTCTTGCCGAAATACCGCGAAGCCACGCTCTTCTGAAAAGCGTCATCTATATAGAACCATCTCTTCTGGCTCTTCTCCCACTCCTTCGGCCAATAGCCCTGCGTGAAATTATGCCCGTATGCGACATTCCACATAAGTTTGTCCTTGGCGTCCGTAAAGACTTCGTGGGCGAGGTTATGCTGATAAAACCCGTTCTTATCGTGCGCTACGTATAAGGCGTAAGGGAATGTCTCCCAGTTCCCCTCGCCGTACCAGTTATTAAATACCTTGTCCGGCGGAAGCGAGTTATTAACCGCCATATCGCTGAAGGCGATAACGTAGGGCATAAGCCCGTCAAACCCGCCCTCGCACATTACAGGGATCTGTTTTGAGTCCCTCTTCGCGAAATCTATAAGCCCCTGTTTGTAAAGGACCGGGTCCCTTGCCTTCGGATTCAGGTCATATTGCCATGGCCTCGCTCCTAACTGGTCCTCAAACAATATATCGCAGGGTATGTCATACTTAAATTCCCGCACGGTCTGTTGCGTTCTTTTAATGACTTCGGGATTATGCGGACTTGTGATTACCCCCCAGTTCTTCCCCCAATAGTATTCATCATGGATGTGCCCGTCTAATTTTATTACAGCGATCTTCTCTGCCCCAAGCGCCTCTAATGTCTTGCTCTCGTTCCACCATGTCGGGTTAGTGTAGGGCATGACCAGATGTCCTTCGCCGTGCGCCACCGCGACTAAATTTTTTAGGTCTTCCTGCGTCCCGAACTGTTTATTGGGCGGCAGGTAATCGGGATAGTTCTTATCAAATCCTTTTTCCCAGAAAGTAACCATATGCACAAGGGTAGGCGAAGGAAGCGTCTTGATGAATTCAGATACCTCGCTGAATTTTTGGCCTATCCAGCTGAAGTCGAATTTCAATAAGACCGATTTGGAGAGTTTATCAAAAAGGCCCTTGTCGATCCTTTTATTAAGGTCGGGTATCTCGTCGAAGCCGTTATCTTGAGCATAATGCCGGATACTCTCTTTAACCGGCTCGGCGATACGCATCCTTATGACGGGGCTGGACCAATAACCTGAAGAACCGGTCTTCTTGTTGGATTTCTGGATATAAGTAGCCTGAGCGTAGGTATAGAATCCGACACCGCCCTGATACGAATCATAACCGACCGACATTGTTGCTTCTGTCCAGCGCGACGGATTTTGGATGGTATATAAAGAGAAATTACTCTTCTCGAATTCTGCGGCAAAGTAATCGCTAAAGAGATATTGGGATTCAGATATGTAGCGTCTCTCTAAAAAAAAACCTGGCTTTAAGGCCAGGCCTCCCCTGAAAGGGAAGATGGCTTGTCTTAATTTTTCGAGTTTAAAGCTGAGGCCTTCGGGAAAGTTAAGGAGTATGGCGGGTTCTTCGTAGGCGTTCTCTATCTCTACCTGGAAGTCAAGATAGTTTTTTTTTGAGGCGAGTGCCTTTATCTTAAGCAGGAAACCTGATGTCTTGTCCTGATATAAGAACGAGAGCTCTCCTTTTGATTTCTGCCATTTATACTCAAAAGGCCTCTCTTGGGAACCGGCGCTGAAATCTTTATTGGTTATGCTCTTTCTTTTATAAAAATTAAGGCGCCATAACTGCCCACCGACTGAACCCGCGCAGACCGTTCCACTATTTATCTTGTCTTCTATTGCGACTAACGCGCCGTTCTTCTTGCTAAAGACTATCTTATAACAATCGTTCTCGATAGTTATTGTGTCTTTATCCGTATCATCGAAAACCGGCGCGGAAGATGTTAGATTTACAGGCGATTCTTCTCTTGCGAAGACCTCAAAGATATTTTTTTTTACGGCGGGCGCAACGGGTTCTGCCTCTTTAGCCTTCGATGGCAAAGGGGCGATCTTGGAGATTACGGGCTGCGGCCTTTCGGTCTTGCTTAGCGGTATGGGCGAAGGCAGGTCATGCTTGGCCAGCTTAGGGCCTCTCGGAGGCCTCTTTGCGCCGACGTCGATAAAACGCAGGTTCTTAAAGACGACTTGCGCGCCCTTTTGCCCCTTTTTATTCGGGGCACTGACTCCGATTTGGATATCAAACTCCGCCTGCCCCTTAAGCTGCGGATAATCCCACAGGTTATACCTGAATTTTCCGGTCTTTTTGGTATCGGATTGTATCCTCGCAAACCCGTTCTCGAATTCCGGGCTGCTGAAGATAACATACCAGCTGTCAGTGACCCTCGTCACTTCGATCTCTAAATAAGAATACCTCTCAAAATCGACATCTAATTTCTTGTGGATACAACCGAAACTCTGGTCTTGCCTCTCGCCGGTAATGACTGCCTCGCCGTTGACGACCTCTGCATTGATTTCATCGGGTTCGTTCGCCCAGCCGTAGGCCCACGTTCCCAGATCGGATTTTTCGGGGGTAAAGACATCGAGGTAGGATTCTTTGTCTTCGGCATTAACAATGCCGCTGATGCCGCAAAAACTCAGCGTTATTAATACCAAAAGGACGATCTTTATTCTCAATTACTCCTCCTTCATCGAGGCGGAAAAAACAACTTAACTTTATCAGGAATTTCGATTTTCGTCAAGGGCAAATGTCAGATTAAAAAAGACAGGAGTCAAAATCGGGATTTATCCTTTTTCTAACTCCTGTCTCATTAAAACAACTGCTTATTTTCTCTTGCGAGAAACGCTAATTAGACCTAACAAACCACTTCCAAGAAGAAGCAGGCTTGCCGGTTCCGGAACAACAGATAAGTTGTCAAACGTAGCATCGCCTGTCCCACTGATTGTACTAATTCTCAGTGACGGATCATACTTAACGGTACTGGCATTGAGACCAGCAAAACTACTGGAAAAGGTGCCTGTAGAATGCGAGTAAGGCAACAATTCCAATTCACCTAGATACACATTGGCGATGTCAAACTGATGGATGCTAAGCCTCCAATAGGTATCGTTAACAGGAGCATTATGAACACCGGACACGACCAAAGTGATAAGGTCACCGGCCTGATAATCAACGTGAGTCCCAGCCCAAGTTGCCACACCTGAACCATCGGCAGTATCCTCTAATTTAGCCGCTGAACCATCGCTGGTAAAAGTCGCTCCTTCGGCAGGTGACCAACCAGTTACGTTGCTAAAATCCGCTGTCCAAACGGTTGCTGAAGCCATAGAGGGATTTACGACTAGAATGCCAAGCGCTATCACTGCGAGTATAAGTAATTTTTTCATTGTTTCACCCCCTCTCTGATTTAGTTTAATTGGTTTTGAATCGCTTCAATTAGGTAGGCCAAAAAAATAAGCAAGCTGTTTTATTATTTGAAGCGTTTCAATATTAGATTGTACCATATCCTAGGTACTTGTCAATGGTAATCTTTTGCTTTTATTGAGGATATTATTGCAATACCGCTTGTTACTTTGAAGCCTTCTCTAGGCTCATATAAGATAGATAGGCTGTCTGGGCGGCATCACCGCTGTGAAGACTTATCTTTGGTATTACGTATTTGGTGCTTGCGCTCCACCCCTTATTACCCAAATTCTTTGAAAATTCTTTTCCTGCCTCATTGTTCGCGGTACATATGCTCCAAATAGTGTTTATATATTTTTTATTTGCGTTAAATTCGTCTATGGCGATATCCCAGCTGACTGACGTTGTAAGTCTGTCGACTTTCCATTTTAGAGTGTATTCCGATTTCTTTGCCGGATCAAATGGAATAAAGTTGGAACCTACCGGATTGGGTGAAAAAGCAGCTTGGGCATGCTCTTTGTCAACATATAGCGCTGCCATATGGGCCGGATTGCTGTCCGACTGCATGCTATCCAGACCATTAGAACGCTTGATGACTGAACCGCCGCCCGGATCAAAAACAACGCCCCAATCGCTGACATCCGAGAAATCCTCGGACCAGATCGTCTCCGCTCCGGCGATCTGAGTCGATAAAACAAGTCCGGCCACTACCGCTAAAAACAATAAAAACTTTCCCATCGCCAGTTCCACCTCCTTTTACTTTTGAACCGCTTCAATTATACTACAAAAAATCTCTCTGTCAATAGAAATTTATTATTTGGGTTGAGTCATAGGGTTGTAGTCAGAGATGAAGACACGGTTTATCGTGAAGCTTTTTCCCTTCCCTCCCTCGCCGATCAGTTGAATCGATACATTGGCGTGGGTACGCAATGGCTTCCAACCAGACAAGTCAAATACATAAGGCCCGGGATAATATACCCTCTTTTTAAGGGGATCACCTGTCTTGCCGCTTACCAAGTGAGGTGTAACATCATAAAAATCAGCATCGCTGGGGCCGGAAATAGCCACCTGAATATCTCCCTTAATATCATAGGTGTTGATATAGAGATATTTAAAGCCGCCGGCTATGGCTTTTGATGAAACTCCCGTAAAATAAAATACCTTACCCCAAGGCTTGATATTGCCTACCGTTACGGTAGCCGTACTTTGACCGTCTTGTCCGAACCCATTGGAGACAAAAGTTGTATTCCATGTGCCCCATCCTATGGGTGCCGCATTAGCCGCCCCCCAATCCTCATAACCCCATCCGATCGAATCGGCGTAAGAGACAACCGCAAAGACAACCAGAAGAAGCGATATCGCGATTACAATCGATATCTTCATTTATCCCGTTTCCTTTCCTTGGTTTCTATTTTGTCCCGACAAGCTTAAGGCTCCTGAATACCATCTTTATCCCTACCGCCGGAATATAGACATCGCCCGTGGCAACGCCCACTTTTAGGCGAAAGGTCTGTTCGCCGGAAAGTCCGGTCAAGGCCTTGAGATTATAAGTATGCTTTCCGACTCTGTCGGTATCAAATTGCAATCTTACGAACTTGTTGTTGTCAAAATCCACCTCTTTGTCTTTCAGGTTTTCGCAACCTATTATTATATACCACATCTTGGAAGCGGAATTGACGTCTATCTCCAGGACAGGATATTTATTTACGTCAACGGTAACATCCTGATAGACGCAGCCAAAACTTTCCTTATCGGAAAGCCCCTCGATAACCGCTACTTTGCCTTCTGGAGAGTCTTCCAAAAATATCTTGACATTGGAGGAGGCGTTATCTTCAAATTTATCCCTCCAATTGGTCAGGTCCGGCTTATTCTTATCAAATAGATAGATATAATCCGGCATCATCGCCGCCGTCGCGAACGAGACTAATCCCGCCACAGACGCAAGGCAAATCAAAAACAAGACTGTGACTTTTTTCATCGCTGCTCCTCCTTTTCTTTATGCCCACACGACCTTCTTATGACCAGTTTCGGTTCCAATACTATCTGGTTTGTCTTAGCGGGGCGCTTGGACCTTTTCGCCTCTATCTTATCTATAAGCAGTTCGGTTGCCCGGCTTCCCAATTCGTATTTCGGCAAGGCGATGGTAGTTAATGACACCGGACTTAAACCGCTTATATAAATATCGTCGAACCCGCCCACGGCTAAATCTTCCGGGACGCGCAGGCCCAAAGAATACGCCGCCTCCATAACACCTAAGGCCAAAAGGTCATTGAAAGCGACTACAGCGTCTATATCCTTTCTCGCCTGAAGCAGTCCCCGGCCTACCTTAAGGCCTTCGGATAAACTAAAACTATCATGGCTGGTGACTAAACCCGCGTCAAATTCTATGCCTGCTTTTGCGAGGGCCTGTTTGTAGCCCAAAAACCTGTCGTGGTCGGTCACTCCGCATTGCGTGCTTCCTATATATCCTATGCGCCTATGGCCCATATTAATAAGATGCTGGGTCAAAATAATGGCTCCTTTCTTATCATCGGCCATCACATAGTCATATTCTTTCTCCAGGCCCTTTAACTTTCTTAATAAGACAAATGGTATGCCCATCCTCTTGAGCTGCTTTAGCATCGCGAAATCAGTGTTGTTTTCGACCGGGTCTATAACCAGGCCGTCAACCCGTCCTTCCAGAAATATCCTTAAAATCTCGGTCTCGCGCTTAAGGTCGTATTCGGTGTTTGAGAGGATGACGCTGTAGCCATTCTTCACGGCCATGTCCTCGACCCCCTTGAAGACCTCTGTAAAGAAGGGATTTGTTATATCTGTTATCGTAAGCCCGAGTATCTGGGTCTTCTGAGTAGCTAATGACCTCCCTAAAGCGGAAGGAATATAATTTAATCTTTGAGCCAGCTCAAGGACGTATTTCCGGGTCGATTCTTTGATCCGCGGATCGTTCCTTAAGGCCATCGAGACCGTTCCGGTGGAAAGATTTGATTTCTTGGCAACTTGTTCGAGAGTTATCTTCATATGGCAGTCACTTTGACATATAATTGAAATCTTTCAATAAAAATTGAAGTGCTTCAAATATACCTCACCTTTAGGGCTCTGTCAAGGGTAAATTATTCTACAAGGACAACGGGGATGATGCCGCCTCTTCGCGAGATATTCACGACCGGGTCTATCGAGCATCTCGCCATAACGGCGAGCCCCGACTCGGATGAGGTGAATCCTGAGATCTCATAATTTTTTTCCATCGTGACCGTCCCGTCTTCGTTAAGGACAGGAAACTTTTCTTCCTTGACCTCGGCGTATTCCTGTACGACACAGGAGCGTTCATCTTTTATCGCTTCTTCCAGCGCCTTCTTCCACTCGGCGGCCTTTACGAATCGTCCTATAACGACGTCTTTGCCGCCGTAGGTCCTGTTCGGTTTTATGACAAGGCCGTCCTTATGCGTCTCTATATATTTCAAAAGATCGACACGCCTTCCTGTCGGGCATTCGGTCTTCCTGTCCCAGATCAGGCGCGTCCAGGCGACATATTTTTTGAACAACCTTCTTTGTATCGGCGTAAAATAACCGCTATAATCATCGTCGGTAAATATCTCGAACGTGCTCTTGTGGTCAAATTCACCGGATATGGAAGAGACGACCTGATTCTTCTTAAACGCCTCTTTCAAAATGTCTACTTTTTCGCCTTGGTCTTCCATCTCTTGCAATTCGTCTATCGAACAGTCCCTGTAGATTATATCGACAGGCGTATCCCTGAAGTATATCTGGCCGTCCTTAAGGTATAGCTCCCTCGGGTCGGTCGCGAAAGCGGTCGCTCCTTTCGTCCTTAGGTAAATAGCGGCGAACGCGTGCTCGTCCGAGCCGTCGAGCGAGCGCTGGTCCTCCATAAAAATGACATTGGGACGGGGACGGCCGATCTTCTTCGCGTGATTCATTATGGTCTCAAACAGGAGCTCACGGATATCGTCCTGCCTTTCCAGTCTTATATTGCTTATGCTGTCCCTGATGACAGGAAATACTATGTCTTCCAATATATACGTCGCGGCGGGGATATAATGGACCCCGCCAACACCGATGGCGTTAGTCTCGATGAATATAAAGGAATTCTTCCAATTGGCTACGGAAAATACGGCGTTGGCGTCGACCCTGTCAAAGACGGTCTGGTGTCTCTGGATGCGGCGGGTGCTCGCCCCGTATATCTCGAAGAACCACTCCTCTTCACGCGGGGTAAGCGTGAGGATCTGCCTTGCCTGCGGTTCGTTATAATATATCTGGGCCATCCTCTGAAGCGCTTTCTTCATATTGAGGCAGAGCCCGTGGAAGAACCTCTTCTGCTGTTTTGTCATGATCCAAGGACGGACACAGATAGCCACCACCTGCGGCTCACCTTCCTCGTCGTACAGGACCACGCCGCGCCTCAGCGATTCCTCCCTTAACTTGTCGAACAACTGCCGTACTGTCGATTTGGGAAGCCTTAAGAAAACTTTGTTTAGCTTTTCCTGTATCGTTTTTATCTCATTTTTCATCTTGAAAAAGATTATAGCATGTTTTAAAGGCGAGATGGTATAATTAACCTCTGATACCCATGAAAGAAGCCCTCAGGAACGGTATAAAATATCTTAAAAGCAAAGAGGTCGACTACGCGGATATCCGTTTCGTAAGACGCAGCCACGAGTCCCTTGTCGTAAAGAATAACGAGGTGGAAAATATCGCCTCCAAGACCGACGAGGGTTTCTCGGTGCGCATCTTAAAGCGCGGAAGCTGGGGATTCTCTTCCTGCGCTGACCTTTCCAAGAATAATGTCGAGAAGACCGCGCAGCGCGCGATGGCGATAGCCGAGGCGACCGCGACTATAAACAAGACAAAGATCTACTTAGCGCCAGTCGAGGCGGTCAAGGCGTCGTTTAAATCCAGATGCGAGACAGATCCTTTTGAAGTCCCCATACATAAAAAACTAGACTACCTGATGTCGGCATCCCAGGCCTTAAAATCCCACCAGAATATAAAGACTGCCGTTGCCGCGCTCGATTTCTACCGTACATACAAGTTCTTTCTCTCTACCGAGGGCTCGGAGATAGAGCAGGAGTTCATAGAAAGCGGCGGCTATGTAGAAGCGATAGCCGTCTCGGGCGATGAGGTCCAGCGCAGGTCATACCCTATGGCGCACAGCGATATCGCTCAAAGAGGATACGAATATATAACGGAGCTCGACCTCGTAGGCGGCGCGGAGGGAGTAAAGAAAGAAGCCGTAAGCCTGCTTCACGCGAAGGAATGTCCCTCAAAGATAACAACAGTGATCCTAGATACGACACAGTTAGCGCTCCAGATACACGAGTCATGCGGCCACGCGGCTGAATTGGACAGGGCCTTTGGCGATGAGGTAAGTTTCGCGGGAGCGACTTTTCTTAGTTCGGATAAACTCGGAAAATTCAGATATGGCTCAAAATTAATCAATATCACGGCGGATGCCACCTGCGAGGGCGGTGTGGGTACTTTCGCTTTCGATGACGAAGGTGTAGTCGCGCAAAAGATACCTATTATAAAAGACGGTATATTTGTCGGATACTTAAGTTCGAGAGAGGCGGCGCACAAGATAGGCGGAAGATCCAGCGGCGCGATGAGGGCTTCCAGCTGGAGCGCCCTTCCCCTGATAAGGATGACGAATATAAATCTCGAACCGGGAGAGTCGAGCCTCGAAGAACTTATCTCTGATACGAAAGACGGCATCTTGCTTGCGACCAATAAAACATGGTCCATAGATGATATGAGGCTTAATTTTCAATTCGGCACCGAAATAGGCTGGGAGATCAAGAACGGAAAAATCGGCGATGTCCTGAAAAATCCCTTTTACACAGGCATAACGCCGGACTTCTGGGCAAGTTGCAGCGGCATCGCGAACTCGAAATACTGGAAACTGCACGGTATACCTAATTGCGGAAAGGGAGAACCCGGACAGGTCATGCACGTAGGCCACGGCGCATCCCCCGCGAGATTTGAAAATGTACAGGTAGGTAAAAAAAGATGACCATCGGAAAAGAAGAATTGCTCGATATCCTGACGCAAGCGGTTAAATGGTCCAACGCCGACCAGACGCTCGTATGCTGTTACTCCACCATGATGAGGGTCACGAGGTTCCGCAATTTCAGGATACATCAGGACATCGAGGAATCCGAGATAGAAATATTCTTTAAGGTCGACTTTGACGGCAAGATAGGCGTCTCCTCCACCGGCTCGCTTAAGCCGGATGACTTGAGGGAAGCGCTTAAGACCGCCTCTCATATCGCGAAGGTCTCGCCAAAACCAAAGGTAACAGCCAAATTCCCGTCCGGGGAGATAGTCCCTCCGGTCACCACATATTATCAGGAGACCGTCGACCCCCTCTTCGACCGCAGGATAGAGAATATAACCCGGACCTTTGATTCCGTAAAAAAATATGACCTGCGTCTGGCCGGCTCCTTTATGACCGGCGAAGAAGAGATAGCGGTGGTAAATTCATATAACGACGCCAGATATCAGGCCGCGACATCCGCGGTGCTTAAATTAATCGCGATGGACGAGAACTCATCGGGATTCGGCGGGCAGGTCTCAAGGAATGTGGCGATGATAAACTGGGAAAACACCCTCGAGGAAGCCGTCAGAAAATGCCTCGACGGGAAAAATCCGCAGCAGATAGAATTAGGCGGGTATGACTGCCTCCTGGAACCTGAGGCGGTCGGGGAGATAATGCAGTGGCTCGGTTACATCGGTTTCGGCGCGAAGCAGTTCTATGAGAAGACCTCGTTTATGGCGGACAGGATAGGGGACAAGATAATGTCCGAGAAGGTCACGATATACGATGATGGCTTCAATCCCGAAACGATCGTATATCCTTTCGATTTCGAGGGGACTCCCAAGAAGAAGGTCATGCTTATAGAGAACGGAGTCGCGAAGGGAGTGGTGTATGACAGCCACTACGGCTCGTTATATAAAAAGGAATCGACCGGCCATGCCCCCTTGCCCGATGAGACCGACGGCCCTCTGCCGCTTAATCTCGTTATGGAACCGGGCGATTTATCGATCGATGAGATGAGAAAGTCTATAAACAAGGGAATATCGGTGACAAGATTCCATTATGTAAACGGCCTGCTTGAGCCCAAAGAAGCGCTGATGACCGGGCTCACCCGCGACGGCACATTTTTAATCGAAGACGGCAAAGTCAAAAAACCCTTAAAGAACCTGCGGTTTACCGAAAGTATCTTAAGGGCCTTCTCGAACATCAAGGGTATCTCGAAGGAAAGAAAACTGATAAGCGATCCCGCGCAGGAGATCGGCTCTTATGTCGTACCGGCAATACTGATCAAGGATTTTACTTTTACTGGGATCACCGAGTAAGGCTTCGAGGGTCATCTTTTGGACACAACAATTAAACATCTCAGTCATACTATTCGGTAAATTTGACTAAATAGTTTCCGTCAAAATAAAGATATTGCGTCTTCGAAAGGTATCCCGCGTTTACCGGGACCTCCCCATATCTGGCGTAATAAGTCCATTTCTCCTTGGCGTTGTCCCATTTGCCCGTGTTGTCATATTCCTTTAAATCCGGATCGCCCCATTGCGCCAGAATCCTATCTTTTGTCAGGCCAACTCGCAACATCGATGTCCCAAAAGGATGGCTTAAGATCTCCTTCGGCGTAGGCGGTTCGATGCCGGCGCAGCCTACCAAGTAAATCATGCCGATAAATAAGACCGATATTGTTACAGACTTAAATACGCCGTTTCGCATCTTGCCTACCCCCTTTTTCTCTTTAAGATTATATTAGTCCTTACTATTTTAATATTATAACCTTCTTTTAAATCAAAGTCAAAATTATAAAATCTGCCGACACAATCAAAAAAGCCTAAAGCGGCGATGAGGCTTTTAAATTCCCCGTAATATAAGGCCCTTGTCTTTACGCGCGATCTTATAACGGAATTAAAATCAGGGCTTTGCACTCTGAAGATCAGTTCGTCCTCGAAGGTCTTTGCCTTCTCGTCGAATGTCCCGGCATGTTGGCAGTATCTCGCGTCTATCCGGATATCCTTCTCCCCTTGCACCCACGAAATATCCTCCCACTCAGTTATCGTCCCGCCTTTCGGCATCCAGAGATCCAATATATATAAGCCGCCCGGCTCAAGGGCATAAGCGACAGACTTCAGGTGTGACAATATATCCTCATCTGTCAGGAGATACCTGAATGAATCGAGCATGCAGATCACGCATTCAAATTGCCGTCCCAATTTAAATTCCTTCATGCTTGATTGGGCACAGTTTATTTTAAGGCCCTCAGATTCGGACTTTTGCATAACGAAGTCAACCATTTCCTTCGACTTGTCTAATCCCATGACATCGTAACCGCGCCGCGCGAATTCCCTTAAATGTATACCTGTGCCGCAAGCGATATCCAGAATGGAAGCGACCTTAATATCAGAATACCGCCTTATGCACTCCTCGATGAAATCGCACTCCGGTTTTCTGTCCCAGTTATAGGCTATGTCGCAATACTTAGGATATGAATACGCGTCTTTCATCGGCATTTGTATCTTTTAACGGCGGCATCCAAGATCTTATTTATCATCTCATTATAGGAAATGCCCAATAACTCGGACGTCATCGCGAAGTAATCGTCTTTTGCCAGAGACGGCAAAGGGTTTATCTCCAAGAGATATATCTTTAGCTTCTTGCGTGATGAAAGACGTTCGCTTACGCGGAAATCCAGCCTCGTGAAGTCACGGCAATCGAGACCGCGGAACGCGGTAAGGGCGTAGTCCTTAATCTGTGACTCTAATTCGGCTTCTATCTCAAGGAATTCCTTATATCTTAATTTGTCTTTACCTGTCCCCGTCTTCTCAAAGATGTGGCTGCTTAAGTTCGTCCTCGATTCCACATGCCGCTGCACGACCGGCAGGACCTCGTTTCCGATTATGCCGACGGTAAACTCCCAGCCGCTTATGAATTCTTCCACAAGCGCAGGCTGTCTGTAGTCCTCGATTATACGTTTTACCTTTTTCCTGAAGGCCTTGAAATCGTTCACTTTTGAGTCGGGTTCGATACCCTTGGCAGAACCCTCATACCGCGGCTTAACGATAAGCGGAAAAGAAAACCCCTTAGGCACGATCATGTCCTTCTTATTAGCGCACTCGAAGTAAGGGGGCGTGGGGATATCATGATAGGCGAATATCTTTTTTGAGATTATCTTATCCAGCGAGACCGAGAGTGTCAAAGCATCTGAACCTACGTAGGGAATTCCGAAGGCCTCGAGGATCGCGGGGACTTCCGACTCTCTGTTCCTTCCGGATATCCCCTCGGCTATATTGAAGACGATGTCGCAGTTTAAGGCGCGCAGTTTTTTAAGCAGTTCCTTGGCCGAGCCTATGCGAATGACTTTATGGCCGTGCTTCTTCAGCGCGTTCTCTATCAAAGATATCGTTTCTTCGCTGTCGTGCTCGGCAAAAAAGTCGCCCGGAGAATCTTTGGGCTTTAAATCAAAGGTCAGACCGACTTTCACCCAAGAATTACCTCTACAAGATGGACCTTATTGTCCTTAATGGGCGGCACTATATTACCGTTTAATTTCTTACCGTCGAGGGTTATCTCTTTTACGCCGCAGGAAACGTGAGCTTTGTTAGAGACGATTATCTTATAAACCGCGCCCCTGAATCTTCTCGTTACCTCGAAACCGTCCCACTCTTTCGGAATGCAAGGGTCTATCAAAAGGCCTCTCAAGACAGGGCGTATGCCCAGTATCCAGTTCGTCGCCACCCTGCATAACCACGCTGCTGAACCTGTATACCATGTCCAGCTGCCCCGTCCGTAATTCGGCGAATCCGGACCGTCAGAATTACCCGGGGTGACGTACGGCTCGACCTTATAATGGTCGATATCTTTAGTCCTGTTGGGCGGACATATCTTGCTGTAGAGGTCATACGCGACATCCGCGTTCTTGCGCATACACTCGGCTATGACAGCCCATGTCGCCGCGTGCGTATAGACGCCGCCGTTCTCCCTGACGCCTGCCGCGTAACGGCTGATATATCCTATCTTATCGTTCGGCTCGGAGAAAGCGGGATAAAGGAGGATAGCGCCGTAATCCCTGTAGATGTATTTCGCGCAGGAATCCATCGCTTTCTTGATGCGTTCCTCGGTGCCGGTTCCGGCGATGACCGCCCATATCTGCGCGTTCAGGAATATCTTGCCCTCTTTATTCTTTGAACTGCCGACAAGGGTGCCGTCATCACATGTCGCTCTCCAGTACCACTCTCCGTCCCAAGCGTATTTATTAATCGCCTTCTTGATATCCTCGAATTTCTTGAGATACCTCTTCGCGTCGGATTTCCTGTTGACTTTCTTATCCGAGAGGACTTCCTGCGACCACCTCTTGAGTATATCCGCGAAGAAATGCGCCATCCATATGGATTCGCCTTTCATCTCGACACCGACGAAGTTCATGCCGTCGTTCCAGTCTCCCTCGCCGATCAAGGGAAGTCCGCGTTTCGAGAATCTTGAAAGGACTTTCTTTATCGAACGCTCGCAATGTTCTAATAATGTGGCGCTGCCGCCGTCAACGAATTTTACTCTTTCTTTTAATATCTTAAAATCGGCCGTCTCCTCTATATAGCTGAGAGTCACAAAGACAAGCCATAATAGATCGTCGACTTTATTCGTCCGCGGCCCCCACTCGGCAAGCGTATGCCACCAATGGTAGACCGTGCCGTCCTTAAACTGGTGCGCGGCATGCAGCAATATCTGTTTCTTTGTAAGAGCCGTATTTAACGGCAGGAATATCTGGCTGTCCTGCAACTGGTCCCTGAACCCGTACGCGCCGCTTGACTGATAATAAGCGCACCTGGCCCATATCCTGCCGGATATCGTCTGATACTTAAGCCATGTATTGGTCATTATGTTTAACGCGTCATCCGGTGTCTTGACTATGAGGCCCGAGACCATATCGTTCCAGAATTTCCTGACCTCTGAGAGCGCCGCGTCAACATTCTTGATCTCAAAATATTTCTTTATTACCGCCGCGTCCTTAGCCTTGCCCCGGCTTAACCCCAGAAGGAAGATTACATCCTTTGCCTCACCGGGATTTAAAGTCAGGTCGACGTGCAAGCTCGCTATCGAATCGTTCCACCTGCCGGTAGTATTCGTAAGCACCCCTTTCTCTATCGCGATGGGGTTGGCTAACGTCCGGTACATCCCTATAAAATTCTCCTTATCGCCCTCATAAAATTCGGGCTCAACGGAGGAGGCAAAGAACGCCTCGCACGGCCATTCGCCGATTACCGAACCGGGAAGTATAAGCTGCCTTCTCTTCTTTCCGTAAAGGGCGTGTAACTCCTTCTCATACGAGGTCCCGATAAAGGTCTTGTGAAACTCACGGTGGTTATCGTCCTTGTTTCCCAATAGCCATTCAAAATAGGTAAATAATGACAACGACTTAACGGTATCGGAATCGTTCTTTATGGTAAGTTTCCAGATCTCAAGCTGCTCGTTGCGCGGGACAAAGACCGTAAGAGATGAGTTCACTCCTCTATATTTACCCGATAAGGTCGAATAGCCCATGCCGTGCCTGCATTCATACGACTCGAAATCCGGGCAGGCCGGTTTCCAGGTAACCGACCAGTGCTCGAGCGAATCTTTATCTTTAATATAAATGTATTTTCCCCACTCGTCCCTTACGAGGTCCTGTTCCCATCTTGTAAGGCGGGCGAGGTTAGAGTTCTCCCACCATGAGAACCCAGAGCCTGTCTGCGATATAACGAGTGAATATGAACCGTTTGAGATTACATTGACCCACGGCCTGGGTGTATCGGGCCTTGTGATCACATACTCTTTCCCGTCATCGGTGAAATAACCGTAGTCTGTCTGAAATTTCATTTTTCCTCTTCTTGCAATAATTTATTTACTTCCGGAACCACCTTGTTGACCGCATCCTTAACCGATTTTAAGCCGTTGAACATCAGGTCGAACTCGGGATAGATATAAAGGTCGCGCGCCTCGCGCCATTTCGCGTGAAACGGGTCATAGACCGCGTATTTGACCGCCTCATTCAATAACTTCTTGTTAAGCGGCGGCTGCTTACTACCGGCGAAATGTTCGCCTTCCGCGATCTTCTTGTTCGCGGGCTGCGCCAGCCCCGATTCCGCGAGCATGATCTGTCCTTCATCACCGCTTAACGCCTTTAATACTTCCCACGCTTCCTCGGGATATTTGGTCGTCTTCAATATGCCGTATCCCGTCCCGCCGGTCCCGAACTTCCTTATGCCGGTAGGGCCCTTCGGATACATAGCGATATCCCATTCAAAATCTTTTATCTTCCTTAATAACGGCGTCTCCCAGATCCCGGAATGGAACATCGCCACCCTCTGCATCATGAACATCTGGATAACGCCGAGCCCCAGATTCCTGAAAGTATTGGGTGTGGGCGAGACCTTGTATTTATGGGCGAGGTCCAATAAAAACTCCAGGCCGCCTACCGCTTCCGGCGAATTAAGAAGGCACTTTGTGGGATGCTTGACATTATCCACTATCTTTCCGCCGTTGGAATAAACGAAGTTCTGCCACATATCGCTGTAGAATCCGTATTGTATGGCCTTGCCGTCTTTGTCGACTTTGGTCAGTTTCCGGGCTTTCTCCAAAAGATCGTTCCAGTTCCAATCGTCGGTGGGGTACGGGACGCCCGCTTCGTCAAACAGCTTTTTATTATAATAGATGCAGGCCATGGGCGCGGTGTCCCGCGGTATAGCGTATAATTTTCCCTTTACCGTATACCAGTCAACGACCTCGGGGAAGAATTCGTTTAATTTAAATGTCGTGTCCTTCTCTACAAACGGCTTAAGGTCTACAAAGACGTCCTTATCCGCGAAGGAGACGAACATATTGACCTCGGCGGCGATTATATCCGGCGCGGACCTGCCGGCGTACTCGGTCAATATCTTGCTCACATAACTGCCGAAGGGAATATGCTCTAACTTTACCTTGATGTTCGGATGTATCTTTTCCCAATCCTTTATCGTCGTAGTTATGATATTGATCTCTTCCGGGCTTCCCCAGAAGCCAACCTTTACCGTGACCTTCTTGGGTTTGCCGCCGGCTTCCCGCGGGGCGCATCCGGTCATCTGAAAGATAAAGGCCAAGATAATAAGAGACGCCAAAAATCTCCTCAAACCTCCGTTCATCCCTCTCCTCCTTATTTTTACGCGTTCATCAAGATACGCTGCAAAACGAGGCATACGGCTCCCATCGCTACGGCGTTTCCGCCCAACCGCGAGGGAACGATCCTCAAGTTCCTGATATTCTCTTCACGGGACCAGTAATGAATGGTCCTCTTTATCGAATCCATAAATACCGCCCCTGCCTGCTCTATCCCTCCGCCGATCACGACGACTTCGGGATTTAAGAGATTTACCAAAAAAGATATCTTCCTGCCTAACTGCCGGCCTGCCGTCTCTAATAACTCGTTAGCCAACTTGTCGCCCGCCTTCGATGCCTCGATGACCGATGAGAGGTCTATTTTATCCGGATCATTTCCGGCCAGCTCGAATATACGGGACTTTGCTCCCTCTTTAAGCGCCTTCTTCGCCTGATATATGACGCCTAAATCCAGTTCCCACGTCCCAAGGTTAACGGATTCGCGCCTTCTTTCCTCTTCGTTGGCTTCCGCCGGATTGAATATGCCGAGTTCTCCCGCGGAACCGGTCGAGCCTCTGTATATCTGGCCATTTATGATAAGGCCACAGCCGACACCGGTATGCATATAGATCATATCCTTTATATCCGCCTCGAACCCAAACCAGCGTTCGCCGAAGACTCCGCAGGCGGCGTCATGCTCGACGAGGGTGGGAATGTCAAACTCCTTCTCGAAGATGTCCTTGAGGGAAACGCCGGATATCGAGACCATGGAAAGCCCCATGGAACCCAGCCATCTTATGGTCTGGCCTTCCTCATCGATAACGCCGGGTATGCCTAGCCCGAGGCCCTTTATCTTGCTTGCATCGACCTTGGACTTACTCAACACCTCTTCGACCGTCTCGACTAACTTATCGATCACCGCCTCGCTGTTCTCGGCGGGACGTTCCTTCTTCACTTCGCAAATGACCTGCATCTTCGAATCCACAAGTATCCCAACTATGTTAAGTGCCGTCAGACCCACACCGATTATATAGCCGAATTTCGAGTTAAGTTCGACCAAGGTCGGGCGTCTTCCGCCGGTAGAGACGTCAAAACCTTTTTCTATCACTAATTCCTTCTCTATAAATTCGTTTATGTAATTTGAGACGGTCACTATATTCAAGCCGGTCAAGCGCGAGATATCGGTCCTTGATATGGGCCCTCGTTTTATCACCAGTTCAAGGATAGAGAGATTCTTCCTCTGCTTATCGGAGAGGATCTTGTCGAACGCTAACGCGTCTTTTATGCTGGATGTCCTCATCTTTCCCTCAGATTCAGCTTAAGAAGCACCGAACCTTCGTCGCTATGCCTGAAAGATATCACGGCCTCGCCGCCTTTAAATGAAAATTCCGCTTTTTTGCCGTCGACAAATGCCTGCCGCGGCTTATTCTTCAGGGCAACCGCCACTTCTGCCGCCGAATTGGAATACCCGTGCAACTCCATATATATCGAACCGCTCCTCTCAAAAGCGCTGATGACCTGTGATGTGGAGAACATTATCTTGGCGCTGCTTCCTTGTATGGGAACGGCCACGGGAATCAAAATCCCGCTCAAACCCGGCAGGGTCAGCTCCGAAGCATGCGGTATTTTCGTCTCGACTTTGGTCAGGGGATTGACAAATGTTACATAACCGGATTCGGTAGTCCTATAATAATTCGCTACAAACACAAAGGCATATCCGTCGCCAAAGAATTCCTGGACGATGAATCTTTTGTTTGAGGATGCCGCGCTTCCCCGGATATCGTCCATCTTGAGAATGCGGGAATAGGCCTCGATATTCTCCTCTATAGAATAACCGAATGCGGTGCCCATAAGAAGGGCCCACCCAATCCCGAAATGCTTGACTATGCCGCATGCGCTTCCGTTTGCCAGAAGGGCTACGGGCTGAGCGTTCGCTTCATCAAAGACATGGACCGGATTTACGACCGATATCTCCCTTATATCCATAAACTCGATTGTCGGCACGCGCGGCGAGACCTCTTTTATCTCGCCTAATTTAAGTGATTCCTTGAGGATATCGCACGGCTTTAAGGAAAGGTCGTATTGCGGCACGCGCGGCAGCATCACAAGATGTCCGCCGCTTAACACATATTGGGATATAAGTTTTTGGGAATCTGCGTCCATGTATTCCAACGCGACCACCCATACCTGTTTATACTTCGAGAGGTCATTTGTTTTACACAATTCCAAATCAAGAATGTCGTAATCGCAATTTAACATCTTAAGGACCTTGGCGATTCCTTCGAAAAATATACCGTCCCTTATGCCCTTGGGATTATAGCCTAATCCCATCTTCTTTAAGTCATATGAGTGCGTCAACTCCGTATAATAATAGGGCTTATAGAATAAAAGCGCTACTTTCGAATCGGGCTTGGCTTTCGCGAGAAGATTTCCAAAATTCGAAGTTATTTTTCCGAAACGCCTTATCACCGGATAGAGAGGGGTTTCTTTTCCGTCATAATCAAGAGGCGCCTGCCAGTAGAAAGTCGGCCCTACCGCGGACTTCCCTTTCGGATTCATCCCCTGTGAGAACATATAGAAATTCATCCCCGCGGCTCCGTACGCGAGGGATGCCTTATAGAACAACTCTAACTCATCCGGATAAATGACCACATTGTGCTCTCTTGTACCTGCCTGCATCTCCGCGACAAATATCGGTCCCTTGCCGCCCTGTATGGCCCTGGTTATCTGTTGGATTATAGCGACATCATGGAAATTCCTATAAGAGACATTTTCCGGTATGTGATCGACGGTCAAGAAGATCTTCGGGTATAACTTGGCCACATCCTGATACATCGTTATGTTCAAAGGATACTCGACCGCGCGCCCAAGGACCCACCCGGGCAAATTATGCGTAAAGGGAACTCGGATTTTTCTCTTTATCAGCTCTTTCATAAGATATTCCAGATAAGCGGCATAATAACTGCGCCAGAACAAGTGCCAATCTAGGTCGGCTGCCAATTCCGGAAGCCTTGACGGATTCCCGGAAGGAGGAAGGACCGAACCGAAACCCCTATACTTGGTCTTATACAAGGCGTTAAGGCGCGTTATCTTCTTGTATTTATCCGCCAGAAATTTCTTGTAGTGCTCGAGCGCGACGGGATTATAATCCGCTTCTTTATCAAGCCATGTAAAGACGCCTATCTCGTTACATACCTGCATCGAGATTATGATGCCGCCAGTCTTAGTAACCGAATTTTCTCTGATTATCTCAATTATCCTGTCATACCAGAGTTTGGCGTACTTTAGATATGTCGGATGAAGCAGGGCCACGCGCGCATGATTGAACGGTTTGCCGTCTTTATTTAGAGAGAGTATCTCGGGATGGGAAGATAGCAACCACTGAGGAATTCCGTGGTCCATATATTCGGCGAGGATGTAAGGCCCGGGTTTGACGATCAGGTAAAGGCCGTTTTTCTTGCATAACTCTATGAAGCCGAGTAGATTTCTCTGCGGATTTGTCTGGCCGGTAAAATCAAACCTGCCTTCCTCATACTCGTGCCAATCCCATGGGATATAAGTACTTACGGTATTAAGGTTGGCGGCTTTCGCTTTCTTCAGATGGATAGCCCAGTTTTCGGGCCTTATCCTGAAATAATGTATCTCGCCGGAATAGACAAAAAAATCACGTCCGCCTAATTTAAAGTTGTCTTCGGTAATCTTGAATTCCATTAATCGTCAATAAACCCTTAGTATTTGAGGTCGTCGGATAGAATAATAGCCTCGGCTATCTGCCTCATTGACCTCCTGAGGTCCATAGCCTGCTTTTGGATACGGCGGAACGCGTCTTCTTCGGTCAGGCCCTTTCTCATTAAGATACCCTTGGCGCGATCGACAAGTTTCCTAGTCTCAAGTTCTTCCTGAATGATCTTCGACTTGACCATAAGCTGGGCGTTCTCTATCGCGACAGCGGCCTGATTGGCGACCGTCGTAAGGATATTTATCTCGTTCTTGGTGAATTTATGAGGGGTGGAAGTATAACTATTAAGGACGCCTATGACTCTCCCCTTTACGCTCATCGGCAGAGAAAGAAGGGAACACAGGTTCTCTTTTTTGGCGATATCTCTATTGATATACTGCGGGTCTTTTCGAACGTCAAATACAGCGATAGGGCTGTTTTCCTTCGCGACTATGCCGGCTATCCCTTCGCCTATTTTTATGTTCGGCTTCTTATTATACGCTTCGCTTATGCTCTGGGTCGCCCTGATGACAAGCTCCTTGCCTTTTTCGTCAATCAGCATGAGAGAACATATCTTGGAATTCATGACTTCGGCGGTGACCATCACGATAAGACGCAAGATATCCTCAAGATATAAATTAGAGGTGATCGTCTGGCTTATCTTAGAAAGCGCCTCTATCTGCCTCTCGTAAGAGGAAGACCCCTTAACGCCCTTTGTATTATTTTTTATTGCCATCTCTAAAGTATCGAGAGGTATTCCTTTATCTCGTAATCGGTGACACGTGCCCTGTATTTATCCCATTCTATCTTCTTGTTTTCGATAAACGACGTAAAAGCATGCTCGCCTAAAGCTTTCCTGACCACCGAACTCTTCTCGGTCTCGCATATCGCCTCATAGAGGTCACCGGGCAATGGTCTTATCCCGCGCTTCGTCCTCTCCTCGGGTGTTAACTCGAAGACGTTTTCCTCGGTCGGAGGAATCAGTTCATAATTTTTCTCTATGCCTTCTAGGCCCGCGGCCAACATTACGCTAAATGTCAGATACGGATTACATGCCGGATCGGGTGAACGGTATTCTATACGCGTGGCCTTCTCTTTTCCGGGCTTATACTCCGGTATCCTGACAAGGGTCGAACGATTCCTCTTTGCCCACGCGATATAGACCGGCGCTTCATAGCCCGGGACCAGTCTCTTGTAAGAGTTGACCCACTGGCTTGTGACCGCGGTTATTTCGCGTGAATGTTTTAAGAGACCCGCGATATAATTTTTAGCGATCTTTGAAAGATGGTATTTGTCCTTCGCTTCGAAGAACGCGTTGCTATCGCCCTTGAAAAGCGACTGGTGGACGTGCATACCGGACCCGTTTACCCCGTAGATGGGCTTTGGCATGAACGTCGCATAGAAGCCGTAACGCTGCGCGACTTCTTTTACGACGACGCGGTACGTCATGGCCGCGTCGGCCATCGTCAAGGCATCGGTATATCTCAAATCTATCTCGTGCTGGCTTGGCGCAACTTCGTGATGGCTGTATTCGACGCCTATACCCATCGCTTCGAGCATGAGGACCGTATCGCGCCTCAAGTCTGAAGCCGGATCAGGCGGGATAAGGTCAAAATATCCGCCCGCATCGAGCGGCTCAGTGGTTTTGTTATCCTTGAAATAAAAGAATTCCAACTCGGGCCCGACATAGAAAGTAAATCCCAGTTTGGCCGCCCGCTTCAGGTTCTGCTTTAAGATGTATCTGGGATCGCCTTCGAATGGCTCTCCGCTGGGCATTACGATATCGCAGAACATCCTTGCGACCGCAAATTCGTCCTTCGGGCGCCACGGAAGGAGACAAAAGGTATTGGGGTCGGGTTTTGCCACCATATCCGATTCATCGATGCGAGCGAATCCTTCTATGGAGGAACCGTCAAAGCCCATCCCTTCCTCAAGAGCACCCTCGAGTTCTTCCACCGTTATCGCGAACGATTTCACAAAACCCAGTATATCGGTAAACCATAGTCTGATAAACTTGACGTTGGCTTCCTTGGCCATCTTAAGCACGTATTCCTTGTCCTTCGCGCTCTTTGTCGTCATTTTAAGATCTCCTTCTTTTTAAGGTTTCCCGTATCCGTATATTTACTCGTTATGGGAAGTCTCCTGTCTTTCCCGAACGCCTTCGGCGTGATCTTGATCCCCGGCGGACCCTGCCGCCTCTTATACTCATTCCTGTCAACCATTGAGATGACTTTCTTGACCACTCTCGGGTCGAAATGCGAACCGACTATCTCACTGAAAGACTTGTCCTCCTCGACATACAATTTAAGTATCGAATCGAGCGTAGAATAAGGCGGGAGCGTATCCTGGTCTTTTTGGTTCGGCCTTAATTCTGCCGACGGCGCCCTCTTTATTATCGTCTTGGGAATGATCTCTTTGTTCGCGACGGCGTTTCTGTATTCCACCAGATGGTAAACGACGGTCTTGGGCACATCCTTTATGACCGCGAAACCCCCTGCCATATCGCCGTAGAGGGTGCAATAGCCGGTCGACATCTCGCTCTTGTTTCCGGTCGTAAGGACAAGCCAATCAAATTTATTGGATAGGGCCATCAAGAAATTGCCCCTGATCCTCGCCTGTATATTCTCTTCCGCTACGTTTCCCTTTCCGCCCGATGCGGATACGCCTTTGGCGGAAAAATCTTTCCTTAGGGTGCGAAGATAGGACTGGAATACATTACTTATGGGTATCGTCAGGACTTTAATGCCTAAACTCCTCGCAACTATGACCGCGTCAGCCCTTGTCTCCTCCTTTGTATAAATGGAAGGCATAGTAACACCGACGACATTGTCCTTGCCGAGCGCGTCTACCGCTATAGCGGCGACCAAAGCGGAATCTATCCCGCCGCTTAGGCCCAGCACCGCTTTCTTGAAACCGTTCTTAACGGCATAATCCTTCGTGCCCAGAACAAGCGCCTTATAGACCTCTTCTATACTTCCGAGTTTTTCGATGCGACGGGGCGGGAAAGGCGGTCGTATCTTTATCTCACATTTTTTTAACGAGATCTCTTTGGGTTTAAAACCGTTAGTTATGATTTTTCTGTGAGGCACCTTTCTGTGTTTCAGGTATTCCTCGACATTTAAATCAAAAAGGACAAGATCTTCCTCGAACTGTCTGCCCCGCGCGAGTATGCTGCCCTGCCAGCCGAGTATCATGCTTCCGCCGTCGAAGACCAGCTCATCCTGACCGCCCACCATATTATTATAAAGGATTATGGAAGCGGTCTCTCTGGCGCGACTTGAGAGCATGCTCTCGCGCAGATGCAATTTCCCCGCGCAATAAGGCGAGGCGGAGATGTTTATTATCACGGGAGCGCCCATGTTTAAGGCCTCAAAACTGGCGGGCCCATTACCTTCCCATATGTCCTCGCATATATTGACACCTATCTTTAAACCATCTAACTTAAACGCCAGTGATTCGTTTCCGGCCTTAAAATACCTTTTCTCGTCGAATACGCCGTAATTGGGAAGGAGTATCTTATGATACATACAAATTATTTCTTTATCCCGTATCAAAGCGGCGGCGTTAAAGAGGTCGTCCTTGACTTTGTCCACGCAACCCGCTATGACGGTGATATTTTCGGCCTTATGCGCTATCTCGTGCAGTATCTTGGAAGAATCTTCTATAAATTTTGGCTTAAACAGGAGGTCTTCGGGCGGATAACCGCAAACCGCCAGTTCCGGGAAGATGACAATGTCGCAACCCAATGACCTGGCGTCAGATACGAATTTTACTATCTTGTCCCTGTTGCCCGTAAGATCGCCTACCGTGGGGTTTATTTGCGCCATCGCGAACCGGATCTGGTCCATAAATACCTCGCTTAATTTAGCCTCATATTATACCAAACTTCTTTAAAAAAGCAAGAAAAGAAATTTCTTATTGCTTTCACGCGGATATTCGGTTAAAATCGAGGCAAAAGGAGAATGCTATGCATAATACCGAGACTGCGGCTTTTATGGCGTTCCTGATGGCTTTTGCGGGTGTGATAATTTTTATCTGTCTGCTACTCTATATCTACTCCGCCATTTGCCTGCAAATCATCGCCAAGAAGACAGGTCAGCATCCGGCGTGGATGGCATGGATACCCGTCGCCAACCTATTCCTGATGTGCAAGATCGGCAAATTAGACTACAAGTGGCTGCTGCTTCTGCTCGTCTCGTTTGTGCCGTTAATAGGGACTTTCTTTGGGCCGATATGCGCTTTGTTCTGGACCGCTTTTGCCTGGTACAAGATCGCCATAGCGCGAGGTAAGGAAGGTTGGATAGGCGCTATAACTATCATACCTGTCATCGGCTTCTTTACGATGGGGTATCTGGCGTTTTCGCGTTAAATATCGAAGTATAGATAAAACTCGTAAGGATGCGGACGCATTCTCACGGCGTCTATCTCTTTCTTCCTCTTATACTCAAGCCACACATCGATTACGTCCTTGGTAAAGACCCCGCCCTTCAAGAGATAATCGTGGTCCTCCTCCAAGGCATCGATAGCGCGGCGCAAAGAGGATGGAACAGTGGGTATCTTCTTCAGCTCTTCTTCGCTTAATTCGAAGAGGTCCTTATCCGTCGGTTTGCCCGGGTCTATCTTGTTCTGGATGCCGTCCAAACCGGCCATTAGCATAGCGCTGAAGGCGATATAACCGTTACAGGACGGGTCGGGCGGCCTGAATTCTATCCTCTTTGATTTCGGGCTATCACTGTACATCGGTATCCGGACAGCGGCTGAACGGTTGCGCGCCGAATAGACGAGGTTTACAGGCGCTTCATAACCCGGGACAAGCCTCTTGTATGAGTTTGTCGTCGGGGCGCAGAAGGCCATCAAGCTATTAGCATGCTTCAACAGGCCGCCGATATAATACTTCGCGGTCTGGCTTATCAGGGCATAACCGTTCTTATCGAAGAAGAGGTTGACACCATTCTTCCAGAGGCTCTGGTGGCAATGCATGCCTGAACCGTTATCCGCGAAGAGCGGTTTGGGCATGAATGTGGCGACCATGCCGGCTTTCTTGGCCATGTTCTTAATGATGTATTTGTACATCAACAGGTTGTCGGCCATCTTGGTCAATTTATCGAACTTGATGTCAATCTCACACTGGCCTGCGGTCGCGACCTCATGATGATGGACTTCGATGTTAATACCGGTTTCCCTCATCTTGAGGACTATGCGGCTCCTTAAATCCTGAAGCGAATCGTGCGGCGGGACCGGGAAATAACCTTCCTTAAAACGGATCTTGTATCCTAAGTTCGGGTCTTCCTTGCGCCCGGTATTCCAGTCGGCTTCGTCTGAATCGATATAGTAATAACCGGAGTTCTCGTTCTGGTCAAAACGGACATCGTTGAAGATGAAGAATTCGGCCTCGGGACCGAAATAGATCGAATCGGCTATCCCGGTGTCCTTCAGATACTTCTCCGCTTTCTTCGCGATATAACGCGGGTCGCGGCTGTACGGTTTGCGCGTCAAAGGATCGTAGATATCGCATAACACGCTTAATGTCGGCACCTCGCATATGGGGTCGACGACGGCCGATGTCGGGTCCGGTATTAAGATCATATCGGATTCCTGTATCTTCTGGAAACCGCGTATCGATGAACCGTCGAACCCGATGCCGTCTACCCAGATGGAACGGGTGATATCATCCATCTCTTTTAATTCGGATGCCGGTATAGTGAAATGCTGCCATAATCCCGGAAGGTCGTTAAACTTCAGGTCGACCATAAGGATATCTTTTTCTTTGATCATCTTCATCACGTCGCGCGCGGCTTTTTCGTTGAAAGAGCCGTTCACGAGCGGATTCTTTGTCTTGACCTCTTTTGACTTGGTCTTTTTCACGGATATAACCTCCTTTTATTTTTGCTAAAATTATGCCATACTTTAATTACGGCATTATTACGCTATTGTTAAATCTATATTACGCATTACCCAATAAAAATGACACTCAATGCCGATTCATCGGCACTGAGTGTCATTATCTTATTCTCAAGAGCTATCTTATAGCTTTGACCGTTAAGGCGGCCTTAATAAACTCCTTAAATAATGGATGAGACCTGTCGGGTTTAGATTTAAACTCCGGATGAAATTGCACGGCGATAAAATAAGGATGGTCTTTTAATTCTATTATTTCCGCTAAATTTTGTTTAGGATATATGCCGGAAAAGACCATGCCTTTCTTCTCTAACTTTTTCTTATATTTATTATTGAACTCATATCTGTGCCGGTGACGCTCTTGGATCAGCCCTTTGCCATACACCTTATACGCCAATGTCTTCTTTTTAATCCTGCACGGACAGGCTCCAAGTCTCATCGTCCCGCCTAAATCACTGATCCCCTCCTGCTCTTCCAATAGACTGATTACGGGATACTTCGTCTTCGCCTTGAATTCGGTGGAATTCGCACCCTTTAAGTCGCAGACATTTCGTGAGAATTCAATCACCGCGCACTGCATACCTAAGCAAAGGCCCAAAAAGGGAATCTTGTTCTCTCTCGCGAATCTTATCGCCTTTATCTTTCCTTCGATACCCCGATATCCGAACCCGCCCGGGACAAGAATGCCGGAAATGCCTCTCAAGAATTTATCCGCGCCCTCTTTCTCGATATCCTCGGAATCCACCTTCTCGAGTTCGACCTTACAATCGTTAGCGATGCCGGCATGCGTCAACGATTCATATACGGACTTATAAGCGTCCTGTAAACCGATATACTTCCCCACAAAAGCGATCTTCGTCCTGTTCTTGGGATTAAGCGCCCTGTCTACCACGGTCTCTTTCCAGTCCTTTAGATCGGAAAATTTACAGATCAGGTTAAAATGACTTAAGATTATCTCGTCTAGGATCTGACTCTTGAAGACCAGCGGTATTTGATAGATAGAATCCACATCCCTGGCCTCGATGACCGCTTCTTTCCTTATATTACAGAATAACGATATCTTTTCCTTTACCTCGTTCGAGAGGGACTTCTCCGTACGGCAGATCAGGATATCCGGTTGGATTCCGATCTCGCGCAGCGTGCCTACGCTATGCTGGGTAGGCTTCGTCTTGATCTCGCCCGCGACTTTAATATACGGGACTAATGTCAGATGGACATAAAGCGTATTATCATAACCAACGTCTAACCTGAACTGTCTTGCGGCTTCCAAAAACGGCAGGCTCTCTATGTCACCTACCGTGCCCCCTATCTCCACGATGATTACCTCGGCAGACGAGACCTTGGCGACTTTCTTGATCCTTTCCTTTATCTCGTCAGTGATATGCGGGATGACCTGGATGGTCTTGCCAAGATAATCGCCGTGTCTCTCTTTGGATATCACCGCATTGTAGACCTGGCCTGTAGTGACATTGTTAAATTTAGTGATCTTAGCGTTAGTAAATCTCTCGTAATGTCCGAGGTCCAGATCGGTCTCGGCGCCATCCTCGGTCACATAGACCTCGCCATGCTGGTAAGGGTTCATCGTTCCGGGGTCGACATTGATATAGGGATCCAATTTCATCAAAGTGACTTTTAATCCCCTGGCTTCCAATATCCTGCCTATGGAAGCGCAGGCGATTCCCTTACCTAAACTTGATATTACTCCGCCGGTAACAAAGATATACTTAGGCATTGGCACACTCGCTTTCCGATATATACTCCTGGATCGATTTAACAGAAAAATCACTTTTCAGGACAGATTCTATGCCGTTTACCGCTGCCTGCGCTCCCTGAAGAGTCGTTATACAGGGAACGCCGTGCATGACCGCAAGACTGCGTATATATTTCATATCAGGCTGATCTCTCTTGCCCGACGGGGTATTTATGATAAGTCCTATCTGGTTCTTCCTTATAAGTTCCGGTATCTGCAGGCTACCCTCATTTATCTTCGAGACTGCTTGGGCGTTTATGCTGTTGGAGCGCAACACCTTTGAGGTGCCTTGTGTCGCTATTATCTCAAAGCCCATATCAGAAAGCTTCTTGGCGATAAATACGATATCTCTCTTATCGTCGTTTCTTACGCTTATAAATACCCTTCCACTCTTCGGGAGGGCCGCGCCCGCCGCGACCTGGGATTTATAGAACGCCATCCCGAAGGATGAGTCTATGCCCATGACCTCGCCCGTAGATTTCATTTCCGGCCCCAGTATGATATCCACGCCGGAGAACCTCGAAAAAGGAAGGACCGATTCTTTGACGGCTATATGGTTTATCACTTTCTCGCGCGTAAATCCGAGTTCTTTTAATTTCTTCCCCGCCATTACTTTGGCCGCAATCTTAGCCAGAGGCACACCCGTGACCTTGCTGACAAACGGGACAGTCCTTGAGGCGCGAGGATTGACTTCGAGTATATATACCGTGTCCTCTTTGACCGCGAACTGTATGTTAATCAGGCCTATGACGTTCAGTTCCTTGGAAATTTCCGACGTGTATTTCCGTATAGTGTTGAGGATCTCTTCGCTAAGCGTATGAGGGGGAAGCACGCATGCCGAATCACCCGAATGGATGCCGGCCTCTTCTATATGCTCCATTATACCGCCTATTACGGTTATTTCCGAATCGGAAACAGCATCTACATCTATCTCAACGGCTCCTTCCAAAAATTTATCTATTAAGATAGGGCGGTCTTCGGAGATCTCTTTGGCCTCTTTCATAAATTCGTCCAGAGAGGCGTCGTCATAGACTATCTTCATGGCCCTTCCTCCCAAGACGTATGAAGGCCTTACCAGCACCGGATAGCCGATCCTCTCGGCTATCTTCTTGGCCTCTGCCTTAGAGACGGTAGAGCCGTTAGCGGGCTGGCTAATCCCGAGTCTCTTTATCAGCTTCGAGAACTTATCCCTGTCTTCGGCTATATCTATTGAAGCGACACTCGTGCCGATTATCGGAACGCCGGCGTCTGCGAGCCGCTTGGCGAGATTAAGGGGCGTCTGGCCGCCGAATTGGACAATCACGCCGTCCGGCCTTTCCCTATCCACTATATTCATCACGTCCTCGAATGTCAAGGGCTCAAAATAGAGTTTATCCGAAGTGTCATAATCGGTCGAGACGGTCTCGGGATTAGAATTTACCATTATGGTCTCGTAACCCAATTCCCTGAGCGCGAAGGAGGCGTGACAGCAGCAATAATCGAACTCTATCCCTTGTCCTATCCTGTTCGGCCCTCCGCCTAATATCATTATCTTCTTCTTGTCCGATCTTCTCGTCTCGTCTTCCGTCTCATACGTGGAATAATAATATGGCGTATAGGCCTCGAATTCGGCCGCGCAGGTATCGACAAGTTTAAAGGTCGCCTCTATCCCTTCCTTCTTGCGTAACCGTCTGACTGATAACTCATCGGAACCGGTAAGTTCGGCTATTTGCTTATCGCTAAACCCGTACTCCTTGGCTCGTCTTAATAATTCTTTGCTAATACGGCCGCCTGAAGATGCGCGCTTTATCTTTTCCTCTAATCTTACGATATCATCCATATTGCCGATAAACCAGGGGTCGATGTCGGTCAGCCTCGATATCTCCGCAACGCTCATGCCCTTCTGTAAAGCGTACTTGATATAGAATATCCTTGAGGCGTTCGGCTCTTTCAATCTGGAGAGAAGTTTCCTGGCCGGGATATTTTTGTAATTCTGTTTGCTGTCTAATCCGGAGTGCCCTATCTCCAAGCCGCGTAACCCTTTCTGAAGCGCCTCTTTAAACGTCCTGCCGATGGCCATCGTCTCTCCGACTGATTTCATCGATATCCCCAGAATATCCTTTGCCTCGGGAAATTTCTCAAACGTGAACCTCGGGATCTTGACCACGCAATAATCTATGGCGGGCTCGAATGAGGCCGGCGTCTCTTTCGTTATATCGTTTCTTATCTCATCAAGGGTATAACCGACCGCGAGTTTCGCGGCAAATTTCGCTATGGGAAAACCTGTCGCCTTGCTTGCGAGGGCGGAACTCCTTGAGACTCTCGGGTTCATCTCTATCACGACCATTCTGCCGTTTTTGGGATCGACCGCAAACTGGATGTTTGAACCGCCTGTCTCTACACCGATCTCCCTGATGATAGCGATAGCGGCGTTCCTCATCGTCTGGTATTCCCGGTCGGTCAACGTTTGGGCGGGTGCCACGGTTATCGAATCGCCGGTGTGGATTCCCATAGGGTCGAAATTCTCTATCGAGCAGACGATAACGACATTGTCCTTTAAATCTCTCATTACCTCCAGTTCATATTCCTTCCAACCCACTATCGATTCCTCGATGAGGACCTCATTGATCATGCTGCTCTTTATGCCGAGTTCCGCTATTCGCTCAAATTCCTCGTTTGTCGTCGCGATGCCGCCGCCCGTGCCTCCAAGCGTAAAACTGGGCCTTACGATAACGGGTAATCCTATCTTCTTTACGGCCTTCCTCGCTTCTCTCATATTGCACGCCGGGACGCTCTCCGGCACATCCAATCCTATCTTCTGCATCGCTTTCTTAAAATACTTCCTGTCCTCGGCTTTTTTTATGACGTCATAATCTGCGCCTATCATCTTTACGTTATATTTATCCAGGACGCCGTTTTCCGCTACCTTCATAGCGATATTAAGGCCTGTCTGTCCTCCCAATGTCGGAAGTAACGCATCCGGCCTTTCTTTTTCTATGATCTTCTCCAAAACCTCCGGCGTTACGGGTTCGATATAGGTAGCGTCGGCCATCTCAGGATCGGTCATTATCGTGGCGGGATTAGAGTTAAGGAGGACGACCTTAAACCCTTCCTCTTTAAGCGCTTTGCAGGCCTGAGTCCCCGAATAGTCGAATTCGCAGGCCTGGCTTATCACGATAGGACCCGAACCGATGATCAGAATTTTATGTATGTCAGTTCTTCTTGGCACGATTAGTCTCCATCATCTTCACGAATTCTTTAAACAGATACCGCGCGTCATGTGGGCCGGGTCCGGCCTCGGGATGAAACTGTACCGAAAATATGGGCAGCTTTCTATGTCTCATCCCCTCAAGTGTTGCGTCGTTAAGGTTAACGTGCGTAATCTCTATATCTCTGGCATTAAGCGACTTTATGTCCACGCAGAAACCATGATTCTGAACGGTAATGTGAACTCTGCCGGTCTCTAAATCCTTCACCGGTTGGTTGCCGCCGTGATGCCCGAATTTAAGCTTATACGTCTTGCCTCCAAAAGCCAAACCAAGTATCTGTTGACCGAAGCAAATCCCGAATATCGGCAATTTGCCTATCAATTTTTTTGCCGTCTCAACAACATAGGGAATCCCTTCGGGATCTCCCGGCCCGTTGGAGATAAGAATACCGTCGGGCTTGATCCGGAATATTTCTTCAGCCGTTATGTCCGCCGGCACGAGAACTACGGAACAGCCGTTGGCTGCCAATTGGCGTAAGATATTAAACTTAACACCCAGATCAATAACTACAACCTTATATTTACCTTTCTTCTGCCAATACTTAATGCCTTTCGTAGTGATGTCCTTGACCAGGTCCCTGCCGATCAAGCCGGGCGAAGAACGCGCTTTTTTAATCAAACTTTTATCGTTCAGGTCCCCGGTCGATATGACAGCTTTCATCGCGCCCTGAAGTCTTATGTGCTTAGTTATAGCGCGAGTATCCACGCCTTCTATGCCCACTATGTTATTCTGCTTGAGGTATGTATCCAATTTTTGACGGGAACGCCAATTACTGGCAAGACGGCTGGCTTCTTTGACAACGAAACCTTCCGCAAACGGTCTCCATGACTCGACATCTTCTTTGTTTACGCCGTAATTGCCGATAAGAGGGTAGGTCATCGTCACTATCTGACCTCTGTAAGAAGGATCGGTAAGGATCTCCTGATAACCGGCCATACTGGTATTAAAGACTATCTCACCGTATCTTTCGCCTTCGGCTCCAAAAGAAAAGCCCTCGAAGACCCTGCCGTCTTCGAGGGCTATCTTTGCTTTTTTTTGTTCGTTCCCAAAATTTCTCTTGCTCATCAAGTCCTATTTTTTACTGCTCTTCTTTTTCCCGGTGAGAATCTCTTCGGCCTCCTTTCGGTATGCATCCATAACATAGGGAATGCCCGATACCTTAGCGGCCTCTTCGGTTAGAGACATTATATCTCTTCTCGAGATTGTATTCAACCTAAAATTTCTGCTTCCGGCCATCAGTTGCTGAAGTCCTACCCTGATCTTCTGCGCGAACGTGTAGATGCCGACGGCGCCCAAGGGGATATCTTTCATGTTTTTGCCGTATTTATCCGCCAATTCCTCATAGCATACGAAGATCTCCTTCTGGGTATTTCCGAATTCCGAGACGGTCTTCGGCAGATCGTTGCTTTCGATCCAGAGGCCGATATTTTTGCCGACCATCCCGGGTATCATCAACGCGCGTCCCATGCATACCGCCTTGACATAGGGTGCCCCCATCGCTAAGACTTTAAAGACATGGTCCTCGGTCGAGAATCCGCCGGCTATGGCTAAGTCGGGAATACGCATACCCTGCTTTGCCAATTTCTCGCAGAATTCATACGTCAATGCCTGCAGATAGAAAGTCGGTATGCCCCATTCTTCCATCATCCTCCAGGGGCTCATGCCTGTGCCGCCCGGAGCGCCGTCGATGGTCAGAAGGTCTATGTGCGCAATAGAAGAATACCGGAGCGCCATGGCAAGTTCTCTCATAGAGTAGGCTCCGGTCTTAAGCGTAATCCTCTTAAACCCGAGGTCACGTAAGCGTTTCACTTCCGCTAAAAATGCTTCTTCCGAAACAAAACCTAACCGCGAATGCCGTTCGAACTCTTTAATAGCGCCGTCCTTGAAGGCCTTCTGGCTAGCCGGCAGCAACGGGTCCGGCGTGACGATATAACCGCGCCTCTGCAGCTCAAGCGCCCTTTCAAGGGTCTTTACCTTAATCTCTCCTCCGATGCATTTAGCGCCCTGACCCCATTTTAACTCTATCGTCTCAAGATTATGCTTCTTCCTTACGTATTCGGCGACACCCAAGCGCGTATCCTCCACGTTCATCTGGACCAATATCTCACCATACCCGTCGTGAAATTTTCTATAAACCTCTATGCGCCGGTCCATGTCGGGCGCGCTCTTAACCTTACCTTTACTATCTAATTCGAGCGCGGGGTCAATACCGCATACGTTCTCTCCACAGACAAGTGTGACTCCGGAAATAGCGGCGCCTACGGCGAAATGTTCCCAGTTCTTCCTCGCTATCTCTGTCGAACCGAGGGCACCCGTAAAAATAGGAGCCTTCATCTTGACTTTCTTATCCCAGCCGTATTCTGTTTCCGTATCCACATCGGGAAACTTCGTGGTATCAGGATTACCTTCAACGCCTTTAGGCAGTCCCTTAGCGCCCAAAGCATACCCCTGAATGTTCAGATGGGAATAATCCACCGGATAATCTTTGTCGCCTCCGGCTGTTATCTCACCGAACGGCCCGGGATAAATAACTTCGCGGCCCCTGAATGAAGCCTTAAAAACTTCACAATTACCTCTACATCCGTCAATACACCGCGAACAGATGCCTGAACCCGGCGAAATGTTCCTTGAACGGTTGATAGTCCTCGTCGCGTCGTTTCCATTCGGCCTTTGCAAATTCATTTCTCTATCTCCTTTCTGTTTTGCCTAATTTTTAGGCAACTATAATTAAAAAAATAGAACCCTTTATCGCACCACCTCCCTCCTTAAGTATGTTTACATATCCGGCAAACAAGTCTCACCCATAAGATACCTGTCTATAGCGTGCGCGGCGCGGCGGCCCTCTGAGATAGCCCATACAATCAAAGATTGCCCACGTCTCATATCGCCCGCGGCGAAGACACCCTTTACCGAAGTAAGATAATGCTCATCTGTCTTCACGTTACCGCGTAAGTCAAGCTCGACGCCGAGATGAAATATGAGCCCTTTTTCGGGATGGACGAATCCGAGCGCAAGGATAACGAGGTCCGCCTCTATCTCAAATTCTGTCCCCGGGATATCTTTTATAAGCAGACAACCTTTCTCATCCTTTCCTATGTCGACTTTTATGCAGGAAAGCCTCTCGAGATGACCTTTTTCGCCTATGAATTGTTTGGTCGAGACCGCCCATTTGCGCTCGCCGCCCTCGACATGGCTCGATGACGTCTTCAGGAGCATCGGGTATTTTGGCCAAGGCATATCCAGAGTCCTGCATTCCGATGGTTGAGGCAGCAACTCTATCTGGACCACACATGAGGCGCCCTGCCTGTGGGCTGTCCCGACGCAATCAGCGCCCGTATCGCCGCCCCCGATGATGACGACTTTCTTTCCCTTCGCGTCGATAATCTCCTCCATCGGGATCTTCGCGCCGGAGACCCGTCTATTGGATTGGATCAGGTAATCCATCGCGAAATGAATGCCTTTGAGTTCCCGTCCCGGGATATTCAGGTCCCTCGGAACGCGGCTTCCGCCGGTCAGAACTATAACGTCAAAATCTTTCTTTAACTTCGAGATCTTATAATCAACGCCGACGTCAACTGAGGTCTTAAATCCTATCCCTTCCTTCTTTAATATCGTTACACGCCTGTCGATTATAGACTTCTCGAGTTTGAAATCAGGTATGCCGTAGCGCAGTATGCCGCCTACCTTGTCGTCTCTTTCAAAGACAGTCACTTTATGGCCGGCTTTATTAAGCTGGTCGGCGCAGGCAAGGCCGGCTGGGCCGGAACCTACGACCGCTATCTTCTTACCGGTGCGTTTTTTCGGCGGATTAGGCCTTATCCAGCCCTCCCTGAAAGCGTGCTCGATTATCGCAAGTTCATTCTCGCGGATAGTGACAGGGTCATCATTAATGCCGAGGACGCACGCGTATTCGCAGGTCGCCGGGCAGAGCCGCCCCGTTATCTCGGGTAAGTTGTTCGTAGCGTGAAGAGTCTCTATGGCTTTCTTCCACTGGCCGCGGAACATAAGGTCATTCCACTCCGGGATATAATTGCCTACGGGACAGCCCCAGTGGCAGAATGGGACACCGCAATCCATGCAGCGTGAACCCTGTTCGCGGGATTTATCGTCGGAACGCAGCTTTAAGGCTTCGCGGTAATCCTTGAGGCGTTCGCAAACCGGCCTGTATAATGGTTCCTCGCGTTTTACTTTTAAAAAACCTTTTACATCACCCATCGCTTACCTCTGCCAGTTCCGGCTTCTTCTTCGCAACGACGCCGCCTTCCAGGACGCGTTTATATTCTATCGGCATCACTTTCACGAAATGCCCGATCTCGCTTTCGATATTCTCTAGTATCTTCTTGGCTTTCCCGCTGCCGGTATATTTATGATGGTTCATCAGAAGAGAATGTATGACGAATTTGTCCTCGCTGTCTGTCTTCTCAAACTCCACCATGCCCATATTACAGCGTGATTTAAATTTCCTATCCTCGTCGTATATATACGCTATACCCCCTGACATACCGGCCGCGAAATTGCGTCCTGTCTTTCCCAAGATGACGACCCGCCCGCCTGTCATGTATTCACAACCGTGATCTCCGGCTCCCTCGACGACAGCGTAGGCCCCGGAATTGCGGATACAAAATCTCTCGCCCGCTATCCCGCGGATATACGCCTCGCCTGAGGTCGCGCCGTAAAACGTCGTGTTGCCGATTATGATATTTTCCGAAGGTCTAAAAGTGGCAACCTTAGGCGGATAGACGATTATCTTCCCTCCGGAGAGCCCCTTGCCGATGTAGTCATTCGCCTCGCCCTCGATCTCCAGGGTTATGCCTTTGGCAAGGAACGCGCCGAAGCTCTGTCCCGCGGTGCCATTGAATTTGAAATGTATCGTATCGTGCGCAAGCCCGTCCTCGCCGTAACGACTCGAGACCTCTCCGCTTAACATAGCACCCGTCGTCCTGTCGGTATTATTTATCGGCAGTTCCACCGAGACTCTCTCCTTCTTATCGAGAGCCGGCCCGGCAAGCCCGATAAGGTTTACATCAAGGACTTTATCTATGCTATGGTCCTGTTTTACGGTACAGCGCGTGCCGACATAATCCGGCATCTGCGGTTTATACAATATCTTTGAGAAATCCACGCCCTTCGCCTTCCAATGGAGTATGTCTTTGTTGGCCTCGAGCAATTCTGTCCGGCCGATCAGTTCGTCTATCCTTCTGATGCCGAGTCGTGCCATGACTTGGCGCGCTTCCTCCGCGACAAAAGTAAAATATGTCTGAAGATATTCCGGCTTGCCAACAAATCTTTTTCTTAATATATCATCCTGTGTGGCCACGCCTACCGAGCAGTTGTTCAAGTGGCAATGCCTTAGCATTACACAGCCGAGCATGATCAGCGCAGCCGTCGCGAATCCATATTCCTCTGCGCCGAGTATCGCGGCGATCACCACGTCGCGGCCGGTCCTCATTTGTCCGTCGGTCTGAAGGCGCACGCGGCTCCTTAAGTCATTTAATACGAGCGTCTGGTGCGTCTCGGAAATCCCAAGTTCCCACGGAAGCCCGGCGTGTTTGATCGAGCTTATCGGAGAAGCGCCTGTGCCTCCGTCTCCGCCGGAAATAAGGATCATATCGGCATGGCCTTTTGCGACACCCGCGGCGATAGTGCCGACACCGATCTCGGATACAAGTTTTACGCTTACGCGCGCACGGGGATTAGCGTTCTTTAAGTCGAAGATGAGCTGTGCCAAGTCCTCTATCGAATAGATATCATGGTGTGGCGGAGGAGATATCAGAGTGACACCCGGTGTCGAATAGCGCACTTTAGCGATCGTAACGCTTACTTTGTGTCCGGGAAGCTGCCCACCCTCGCCGGGCTTGGCGCCCTGCGCTATCTTTATCTGCAATTCATCGGCGTTAGTAAGGTAGTTGCTGGTTACCCCGAAGCGGCCCGACGCTACCTGTTTTACCGCCGAGCGCAGGCTATCGCCGTTAGGAAGCGGGATATATCTTATCGGATCCTCGCCGCCTTCACCGGAATTGGATTTAGCGCCAAGACGGTTCATCGCGATGGCAATCGACTCATGCGCTTCCTTGCCTATCGACCCGAAGCTCATGGCACCCGTAACAAAACGTTTTATTATCTCGGACGCCGGCTCCACTTCTTCCAGTGGTACCGGTTTAGTCTCGGTAAATTTAAGGCAACCGCGTAATGTCGTAAGATTATTCTCCTGATTGTTTATCAATTGGGCAAATTTAACGAATAAGCTGAAATCATTCTTGCGAATGGCGTCCTGGACCGTCGCGATAGACTCGGGATTCCACAGATGAAATTCACCGTCCCGTCGCCACTGATATACTCCGCCTACCGGAAGCTGCGGCTTCTCGGTGCCGCGCTTTGGAAAGGCCTTACTGTGGACCTCCAAAGTCTCCTGCGCGATAGTCTCGATGCCGATACCTCCTATCCTCGAGGCCGTACCGGTAAAACACCTATCGACGACCTCATCATTTAAGCCGAGCGCTTCGAATATCTGGGCGCCGCGGTAACTCTGTATCGTGGAGATCCCCATCTTCGAGAGGATCTTTAATATCCCGTGCGAGAGAGCGTGGATGTAGTTCTTCCGCGACGTCTTGAAATCAATGGAAAGCTCTTTATCCTTAATAAGACCTTCGAGCGAGGCGTAAGCTAAGTAAGGATTAATACAATCGGCGCCGTATCCGAAGAGGAGAGCGAAATTAGCGACTTCTCTCGGCTCGCCGCTCTCGATTATAATGCTTACCTGCGTGCGCATCTCCTTTTTTATCAGGTAATGGTGCACCGCGCCGCAGGCAAGAAGAGCCGGAAGGGCCGCGTATCTTTCGTTGACGCCCCTGTCACTTAGGATAATAAAACTATAGCCGCTCTTGATGGCCACGGAGACATCCTTACAGACCCTTTCGAGAGTCCTTTTGAACTCCCCTCTGCCTTTTTCCGCCTCAAAGAGAATGGATATGGTCTTTGTCCTGAAGGTCTTATTCTTTATCCGGCGTATCTTTTCGATCTCTTCGTCCTTCAAAATGGGCTGCCTGACCTTTAACCTGTGAGCATGGCCCGGGGTTTCCTCGAAGAGATTCTTCTCGCGCCCGAGATAGGTATCAAGTGTCATAACGAGCTGTTCACGGATGGGGTCTATGGGGGGATTGGTGACTTGCGCGAAGAGCTGCTTAAAATAATCGTAGAGTTTGCGCGGCCGCTGTGAGAGCACCGCAAGCGGTGTATCATCACCCATCGAACCGGTCGGCTCTGTGCCGGTCTCGGCCATGGGCTTTATTATCACCCGAAGGTCTTCCTTCGAGTATCCAAATGCCTTCTGTTGTGCCGGGACATCTTTTATCTTCTGAGGTTTCTCTTTCGACTCCGGAAGGGCCTCTAGTTTTTCTATATTTTCCTTAACCCATTTCTTATACGGCTTTGCCGACGACATCTTCTCTTTGAGCTCCCTGTCGTCTATTATGCGGCCTTCGACGGTATCGATCAAAAACATCTTCCCGGGCTGAAGACGGCCCTTGATCAGGATATCCTCGGCAGGAATGTCGAGGACTCCGGCCTCGGAAGCCATAACTACCATATCGTCCTTCGTGATGACATAACGCGCCGGACGCAGGCCGTTCCTGTCTAATGTCGCGCCGATATACCTTCCGTCGGTAAACGCGACCGCCGCGGGCCCGTCCCACGGCTCCATCAGACAGGCGTGGTATTCATAGAAATACTTCCTTTCCTCGTCTATCTGGTTATTATCCTGCCATGCCTCCGGGATAAGCATCATCATCGCGTGCGGCAGGCAGCGCCCACCCAGGACGAGAAGTTCCAGCGCGTTATCGAGCATCGCCGAATCGCTTCCGCCCGGGACTACTATAGGGAATAGCTTCTTCAAATCCTTGCCGAAAACATCGCTCTTTAGCAGGCCTTGGCGCGCCTTCATCCAATTAATGTTGCCGCGCAGAGTATTTATTTCGCCGTTATGCGCCAGGAAACGGAAGGGTTGTGAAAGATCCCACGTCGGGAAGGTGTTAGTGCTGTAACGGGCATGGATGAGCGCAAAGGCGCTTTCCATATCGTGGTCTTTCAAGTCAACGAAATAACTTTTAAGCTGCGTGGACATAAGCAGGCCTTTGTAGCTTAAGGTCCTCGACGACAGCCCCGTTATGTAAAAATATTTCTTCTGCTTAAGGGAAGAATCGCGGATAAGGTTCTCTATCCGCTTCCTTGCCACGTATAGTCTGCGCTCAAAGGCCAGTTCGTCTTTTATCGGGGCGGTCCTTCCCACAAAAACATGCCTTATGACCGGCTCGGTATCGCGCGCGGTCTTTCCTATCATCGAGTCGTCGACCGGCACGTCGCGCCAGCCGAGCAACTCAAGCCCGGTCTCTTCTACGGCATCTTTAAAACTATTCTCACAGAATTTCCTCTCCTTCTCATCCGTCGGAAGGAAGACCAGCCCCACACCGTACTCGCCTGCCCCCGGAATGCGCAGGCCTAACTTAACGCATTCCTTGCTTAAAAAACTATGCGGTACCTGTATAAGAAGGCCCGCCCCGTCACCCGTCTTGGGATCCGAACCGGTAGCTCCCCTGTGCATAAGGTGTTCGAGCGCAAGGATGCCGCTGTCCACGATACTATGGGATTTACGGCCCTGGATGTCGCAAACGAATCCCACCCCGCAGCTATCATGCTCAAACTGCGGATCGTAAAGGCCTTGTCTTTCCGGAAGATGCCGATATCTCATTTAAATTTCCCCGCAACTATATTTAATTTTTTTATCTTCGCGCGCAAAGTATTGCGGTTAATCCCCAATAGTCTGGAGGCCTCAAGCTGATTTCCCGAGGAGCGCTCTAGCGCCTTCTCAATAAGCATCTTTTCGATGTGTCCCACCACCTTGGCATAAATCTCCCCTTTGCTGGTGGTCAGGAAGTATTCTTCGATCTTATCAATATTTTCCATAATATTATCCGCGATATTAAGAGTTGCTTAACTTTTAAGCATTCAACGGCAAAATAAAAGGCGCTCAAAACATAACTTTGTTTTGAACGCCTTCGTTCTTACTTTAATAGCACATACTTTGTGCTCATTGATAGTTTACCTTAATCTTAAGTAAAAATCAAGTCCTATTATCCGATCGCTTCGCCGCCCTTTTCGCCTGTCCTTATTCTAAGGCATTCCTGCAGGTCCATAATAAATATCTTTCCATCTCCTATGTTACCGGTCCTTGCTCCGCCGATAATCGCCTCGATAGTCGGTTTTGCAAAGTCCTCATTAACGGCGATCTCGAGTTTTACCTTCTTAAGTAGGCTTCCGGCCTCCTTGTGACTCCTGTAGACTTCGGAAATGCCTTTCTGGCGGCCGCGGCCCATAACACTCGAGACCGTAACCAGATGTATCTCTTTCTCTTCCAGTCTCCCTAATACCTCATCAAGCCTGTCCGGCTGTATTATCGCGATAATGTATTTCATGATTCTTAATCCCCCTTTAGGTTAACCCCATTGCTGATTCGCAGAGCGAATCAATACGCCAGGGGTAAGTTCGGACATATGAGTTATGTCGCATTTCTCCAATATTTCGCTCCATAACTCATGTCCTCACTTATTCCAGCACCGTATAACCGGCCTCACGGTGCTGTGTGAGGTCCAGACCGATGCGTTCGTCCTGCTCGGAGGCGCGCACGCCCATTATGGCGTCAAGGACCTTTAATATCGCAAAAGTCATGACAAATGAATATGCTGCCGTTATAATGACAGCCTTGAACTGGATGAAGAGCTGTGCCGGGTTTCCGTAGAATAATCCGTTCGCGCCGGCTGAGTTTACCGCTTTTGTCGCCCAGAGGCCTGTCGCCAAGGCACCCCACATACCGCCGATCCCATGAACGCCGAAGGCGTCGAGCGAATCATCGTATCCGAATTTCACCTTCAGTATCGCGACGGCTATATAGCAGAATACCGATACGCCGATGCCGATCCATATAGCGCCAACCGGGTTGACAAAACCCGAGGCGGGAGTAATAGCGACGAGCCCCGCGACCGCGCCGGTGATGATACCCAAGACCGTGGGACGGGAATTAATGATCCAGTCAAGCAGCGCCCACGTAAGGCCCGCTGCCGCGGCAGCTATATGGGTAACGACAAAAGCGCTTGTTGCCAGAGAACCTGAGCCGAGAGCGCTTCCGCTGTTAAAGCCGAACCAGCCGAACCACAATAATCCCGCGCCCAATACCGCAAACGGCAGATTATGCGGAGGAGATATCTTGTCCGGGTACCCCCGACGTTTTCCTAATACCAAAGCGCACGCCAAGGCCGCCACACCGGCATTGATATGTACGACGGTACCGCCGGCGAAATCAAGCGCTCCGTCGGCCCTTAAGAACCCGCCGACGCCCCAGACCCAATGCGCTACCGGATCATAGACGAGCGTCGCCCATAAAAGCGAAAAGACGCAGAACGTCGAAAATTTCATCCTTTCGGCGAACGCTCCCAAGATCAGGGCGGGCGTGATGATAGCGAACATCGCCTGAAATATCATGAACGCCTGATGCGGCACGGTCGCAGCGTAAGCGGGATTCGGGTCGAGGCCCACGCCTTTAAGACCGAACCACGCTAAACTTCCGATAACACCTTTGATATCCGGCCCAAAAGCAAGGCTGTAGCCAAACAATACCCACTGGATCGTTATCAGGCATGTGACCATGAAACACTGCATCAAAACCGAGAGAATGTTCTTCTTACGTACCAAGCCGCCGTAGAAGAAGGCCAGAGCTGGTGTCATCAATAATACGAGCGCCGATGAAGTCAAAAGCCACGCGGTATCGCCTGTATCAATCTTCGGCGCCGTGGTGGTCTCTTCGGCCGCCACTACAGTGGCAATGACCGTAAACAGCAGAAAAGCCGCGAAAAACCAAAACGGAGAACCCTTCAAATACTTTCTCATATTACCATCTCCTTTCATCTGTTTACACGTATCCTATTTGCCTTTTTTGAACATCTTACTGAAGACGTCAAAATCTATATCCATCTGGATAGTGACTGTATCAGCGAGATTTCTATTGTTGTAACGGTCGAAACCTATAATCATTGACATATTGTCCGAGAACTTCCATGAGCCGCCGAAAGTCCATGCGCCGTAAGAACTTCTCGTCCCCTGATACTCAACACATAGCCAGAGTTTGTCGGATATCTCGGGTATGGTCCTCTCCCACGCGCCGAAGAAACCGTCATTATCTTTATCGCCGTCTTCATCCAAGAGTAATTTGTCATTGCCATTGAAATAGCCGGCCGAGAATCTCCCGAGGTTTAAATCCCCGACTCTGAAGGTCTTCGCGGCCTTTCCGTAGATAATATTGAAGTCGGTTCGGTCTTCCTTGGTGCCGATATCATACGCGCCGACAGCCAAGGCCGGGAAGAATTCGCCGAACGCCCCTTCAGGTATCCCACCTTTTGCGTTAAAATACATCGGGTAATCATCGAGGTCCCCGAGCCCTGTCTTGTGGTCTAATCCAACTTCTACATTGAATTTCTCGAAAGGTAAGACACCAAGGGTCAAGCCTTCATTGGTTATCGTATCGGGCCTGTTGCCGGCGGAATCTCTTTCTGTTGGAAGATACATATCACCTGTTATGTGCATGACGCCATAGGCCTGCGCATCGGTTGACGGCGCCCAGATATGAGTCGAGGGTGTGGCAAAACACGATGAATCAACGGACAAAATAAACAAAAACAGCGGTATACAAAATAGATGTTTCATGTTTCATTTTTCGCCTCCTATTTGTTTACGCTTATTAAATCAACCTTGGATTACAGAGTTCCTTTATCTTCACTGATCTGTCGACTCCAATGTCGTCAAAAGCGTCTGCCCCTGATTTGCAGACCGGGCAACTCTTAGGCGGCGCCTGCCGTTGTGTCAAATAACCGCACCTTGCGCACCTGAACTTGCTCTCTAGCTCTTTCTGCTTCATTACTAGGATAGCCCCTGTTCCATTCTTACGCTGATAAGTATACTGATGAATGTTAAATCCAGATTACGCGCAGGTTAAATCTCGATTAATTTTTCTGGCTTCCGCAGTATAAATTTTTTGCTTGACAAAATTTAATATCTTGCTATTATATTACTAATAATAAGAACTATTACTATTATGATAAAAGAAAAGATTCTAAGAAGAAAGAGTACGCAAAGAAAAATAATTCTGGATGAGTTAAAAAAACTTAAGACCCATCCCAGGGCGGACCTCTTGTTTAAGATAGTAAGAAAGAAATTGCCTAATATTAGCTTTGGAACAGTATATCGCAATCTAAACTTATTGAGAGACCAGGGAGAGATTTTGGAATTAACCTGTGGGAAACACAGCTGTCGTTACGATGGAACGGTTACTAATCATTATCATTTTTTCTGCCTTAAATGCGAGAGGGTCTTTGATCTGGATGAACCGGTGCTAAGGGATTTAGATATGAGGGTAAGTAAAAAAAGTGGCATGGCAGTTAACTACCATCGAATAGATTTTTATGGTTACTGCAGGGAATGCAAAAGTAGAAATATGAATGAGGATAAATAGAAAGGTGGCGATAATGGAAGAATTAAATGTCTTGAAGATTGGTGAAAAAGTTCCCGATTTTGAACCGGATGTTTATTTTCCGGATAAGAAAGATTTCGGCAAGATAAAATTCTCTGAGATTTTTAAAAAAGGGAACTGGTTGATACTTTTCTTCTACCCCGCGGATTATACCTTTGTCTGTCCGACGGAATTAGCTGACGCGGGAGAGAAATATTCTGAAATTAAACAACTCGGAGTTGAGTTAGTCTCGGTAAGCACCGACACGCATTTCGTACATTACGCCTGGCAGCAGCAGGAGAGATTGCTTTCTGAGATTAAATATCCCATGGCCGCAGACCCGACACATAATCTTTCTAAGGCCTTTGGGGTCTATGATGAGAAATCCGGCCTCAGCTTGAGGGGGACATTCATTATCGATCCTGACGGGAAACTCCTCGCCTCCGAGGTGAATTATTTTCCTGTGGGCAGAAACTCCGATGAGCTTTTAAGAAAACTTAAGGCCTTTAAGTATGTCCGTGAAAATCCCGCCAATGTATGTCCAGCAAAATGGCAACCCGGGAAAAAGACCTTAACTCCCGGTAAGGAACTTGTGGGGAAGGTGGGAGAAAGGTTAACGGTAGATATTTAGTTTGTTGACAGCGTATACCTATCTTACGCGATAAATTTGTAGCCGATGTTGCGGAGGGTCTCGATAAAGGTGTGTTTCCGGTCTTCTATCTTGCTGCGCAGGCGGCGGATATGGACATCCACCGTGCGGGTACCGCCGTAATAGTCATATCCCCAGATCTTGTCGAGCAATTGGTCGCGGGAATAGACGCGTCCTTTATTACTGGCGAGAAATTTCAGGAGTTCATATTCTTTGAAGGTAAGCTCAACTTTACTGCCGTTCAATAATACTTCATATCTGTTGACGTCTATTACGAGGTCGCCTATCTTCATGAGGTCGTCAGAGTCGGTAGGTATCACTTTTTTAAGGAGGGCTTTGACGCGCGCGACGAACTCGGCGCCGTTAAAAGGAGTAACGATAAAATCTCCGAGGCCGGGCAGGCTATCGAGCAGCCGCATGTTATCTTCCGGCAATATCGCGAAGACCGGTGTCTCTTTAAGGAATCTGTCCTTTCTGAATGTACGGAATACTACCTGAGCTTCGAAGTCCTTCAGAGAGGTGAAGTCGAGGGCTATCACATCGGGGCGCCTCTTTAAAGCTTCCTCATAGGCCGCTTTTACGTCGGTCTCGTCACAGGAATAGACGTGGTAATCGGCGTTTTTCAGCGCCTCTTTGGCACACTTAAGGCCTTCGTCCTCTATGCCTAATACAAGTATACCGCTCATATCGTTACCGCTATTATAGAGATACTGTTATTGTCTGCGAGCGCAATCGCCTCTTCCTTATCTATTATCAGCGTCTTCTTGGCCTCTATAGCGATACAGGCAGCTTTTACCTCGGTCATTGACCGTATCGTCTGGGGCCCGATGACCGGTATATCGAACCTCATATTTTGCTTTGGGCGGGCCGCTTTTATCACAACGCCGCCGGGCCCGGCAAGCCGTCCGCCGCGTCTTATCATGGCGTCAGTCCCTTCGATATCCTCAACCGCGATGACAGCTCTATCTTTGACGAATATCGAAAGTCCGATATCGAGGCCGGCAACCTCCCTGGCAATCTTCGCGCCGAATTTTACATCTTCTTCCTGTTCTTTCGAGGGCCGCGATTTTGTCAAGAGGCCCTCTTTGGGCAAAAGGTCCTCGAGAAATAATGTCGAATCAAGAAGTTCAACGCCGGCGGATTTCAATGTCGCGGTGATCATCGAAAGTAGCGTATCATCTTTTTTATCCAGCGCCCTGACGAGGATCGATTTCATCAGTCCGTCGATCTTTAACGCTTCATTGAATATGCGGGATTTGGTTATGCCGCCGGCCATCACGGCCTTTTCTATGCCTTCGGATTTAAATATCTCGAGAACCTTGGAGAGCTCGCCGAGATTTACCCAGAAAAATCTGTCGACGAGGGTTTGTAATTCGGGCTTCGTTTCGCCCTCTATGCCTACGGCGACGATCTTAAGGCCCTTGGCCCTCGCGGCCTTGGCGAATAAGAGGGGGTATTCGCTCTTTCCGGCGATGAGACCTATTCTGTCCATACTTTTATCTTGATATGCCCCGTTCCGACTTGCTCACAAATCCTATCAGATAATTTACCTCCGGGCAAGGCGAAACATCCGATTTTATCTTCTTTAAAGCGTTGGATACCGTAAGTCCTGAGTTAAATAAAATCTTGAAGGCCTTCTTAAGGAGTGCTCTCGATTCCTGAGGGACGCCGGCTCTCTCGAGGCCGATAGTGTTCAAACCGTAAATTTTTAACGGATGGCCGTCGCAGTTTGAGTACGGCGCTACGTCCTGGACGACCTTTGAGCAGCCGCCTATTATGGCGAGTTTTCCTATGCGGACGAATTGATGTATGCCTGTCAGGCCGCCGATAACGGCCTTCTCCTCTATCGTGACATACCCGGCAAAAGTACCGCAATTGGCTATGATCGCGCCGTCCTTGATGATACAGTCGTGCGCCACGTGCGAATATGCCATCAATAAGATGTTATTTCCGATTACGGTGGCGGAGTCTTTTGCCGTCCCCATATTGACGGTAACGTATTCGCGTATGATGTTGTTATCACCGATAGTGATGTAGCTCTTCTCTCCCTTGTATTTCAAATCCTGCGTTATGGAGCCGATTACAGCGCCCGTGAAGATCCGGTTATTCTTGCCTATAGTCGTGTATCCGTCTATAACGGCGTGCGCTCCGATCGTGGTCTTACTTGCGATATTCACGTTGGGGCCGATAAAAGAATAAGGGCCGACTTCAACATCGTCGGCCAACCGCGCTTTTTTATCTACGATAGCTGTGGGGTGGATCTTCATCTTATCAAAAGACCTATTCTGCGGCCTCTTCTCCGCCGACCAGGGCAAACATAAGTTCTCCCTCGGCCACGACCTTTCCGTCAACAGTAGCAAGGGCCTTGATCTGGACGGTCTTGGACCTTAATTTCATGACCTCTGTCTCCAGGACAAGCTGGTCTCCGGGGACAACCGCTTTCCTGAATTTCACCTTGTCCATCGACATGAAGAAAGCGTATTTCCCGAGATTCTCGCGTTTGTTCAGCATCATGATCCCGGCGACCTGCGCCAAGGCTTCCATTATCAAGACGCCCGGCATAATAGGCCTGTTCGGAAAATGGCCCGGGAAGAAGAACTCGTTTATCGTGACATTTTTAGTCCCGACGGCGCGTTTATCGTCCTCCAGTTCTATGACCCTATCCACAAAAAGAAACGGATAGCGGTGGGGCAGTATCTTCTTGATATCGTTGACATCCAGCGGCGTGCCGACTATCCCCGGCCCCCTGGATTCAATGGCGCCGGCGCGCATGCGTTCCTGCTGCTGCCTTATCCTCTGCAAGAGCCTTATATTTAAAGAATGGCCTGATTTCACCGCTATAACATGGCCCTTTATGGGTATACCCAAAAGATATAAGTCACCGAGCAGGTCCGAGACCTTATGGCGCGCGAACTCGTCATCAAATCTCAACTTATTCTTTATGACTCCGTCTTTGCCCACAACAAGTGTATTCTCCCAATTCGCCCCCTTGCCCAGACCTTGTTTTCTTAGTTCTTCCGCCTCCCTCTCAAGACAAAAAGTTCTCGACGGAGCTATCTGGGTTTCGAATGTCTCGGGCGTGACCACGACCGATACGTACTGGGATTTGAGCAACGGATGATCATAACTTAACGTATAGGACACCCTGAGCTCCGAAGCGGGCAATATGGCCAAAACAGTGTCGTCCTCCTCCAGCCATATCGGGTCTTTTACCTGAAAAGACTTCTTCGGCGCTTGCTGCTCTTCTATACCGGCTTTATGTATCAATTCCACAAAAGGCAGTGCCGAGCCGTCCAGGCCGGGAATTTCAGAGCCGTTAATCTCCACCTTTAAGTTATCTATCATCAAACCGCATAAAGCCGCCATAAGGTGCTCGATAGTATGGATCTCTATGCCGTCGCAACCCAAGGAGGTCCTGCGCGGCCTCCGGCTTGGCTCCATCACATTGGCTATATTCGCCTTAACCACCGGCGCGTTAGGTAAATCCGTCCGGATAAAATTTATCCCGGAATCCGGCGATGACGGAAACAGCCGTATCTTAACTCTCTCTCCCGTATGAAGGCCTACGCCCTCTAGCTCGACTTCTTTTTTTATCGTCCGCTGTAGTTCCATAACTTACTTTGTCTTTTCTCCGAGTTTTTTTACCGCCTCAAAAAGTTCCGGTAGCCTCTGGATGAACGCGTTTATCCGTTTTGCCTGCTCATGAGGTTTTGCGGGATAACCCGAGACACAAGTATCGGGCGGAACAGACTTCGTAACGCCTGCCTGAGCCGCCAAGACCGCGTTATCGCCTATAGTTATGTGCCCGACTAGGCCGGCTTGGCCTGCTATCGTCACGTTCTTTCCTATCACCGTAGAACCCGATATTCCTGCTTGGGCTATGATTATGGAGTTCTCTCCTACCTCCACATTATGCGCGATCTGGACTAAATTATCGATCTTCGTTCCCCTTCTTATCAATGTCCTTCCGAAACGCGCCCTGTCTATCGTGACATTTGCGCCTATCTCGACGTCATCCTCGATAACAACGGTGCCGATCTGCGGGATCTTATGGTGGACGCATTTTACGGTAGCGAAACCGAACCCGTCGCTTCCTATAACGGTACCCGAATGGATGACGACCCTGTTGCCTACCTCGATCTTCTCCCGGATGACCACATTAGGATAGATGAGGCAATCGCTGCCTATCTTGGTGTGGTGGCCGATATATGTCCCGGCATATATTATCGTCCTGTCGCCTATCTCAACCCCGTCATCCAAGACGACGTACGGCTGCAGCGCTATGTCGCGGCCTAATTTCACGTTCTTACCGACCACAGCGGCAGGGTGGATACCAGAAGGGTATTGCTGTTCGTCCGTCATCAATAAAGAGATTATCTTGGCAAAGGCCAGGGAAGGGTTATCCGTGCGTATTATCGGCTTAGGGGCTTTGGTTATCTCGCGCGACGTTATTACGGCGGCGGCCCTTGTGGTATCCATAAGATGAATGTATTTCGGATTCGCAAGAAAAGTGAGGTCCCCGTCTTCCGCTTCTTTTATGCCGCTGATTCCGGTTATGACGGCGTCTTCATCGCCTAACACCTCGCCGTCAATTAATCGCGCGATCTCCTTTAAGGTCTTGCGTATTGCTCCTGCTGATTCCGACACTTTCTATTTTTTTCCTTTAGCGTATTTATCGTTTAACATCTTCAATATGCCGTTAGTCAGGTCGTCGCTTTCCTTGCCGTATAAGATAGCGCGGCTGTCAAGGATCAGGAAATACCCTTCTTTCTTGCCTACTTCATCGATAGTATCTTTTATCTCTTTTAAGATCTGACGGGCCATATCATCCCGTTCTTTTCTTAAGGCATCCCTGGATTCCCTGTCAAAGTCCTGCAATTTCTTGATCTTTTCGTCTATCGCCGCCTGCTTGGCCTCTTTGCCTTTATCGCCCATCAATTCCAATTCGTCTTTTAATTTTTTGATCTCCGCTACCAATTTATCTCTCTCGGCCTGTTTTGCGGTTCCCTTGTTCTCAAGCTGCTTATCGAGATCTTTCGTCTTGTTATACTCGTCGAATATCTTGGCTAAATCCATATAGGCGATCTTCTCGCCGGCCGCAAAAGCCAAGTTGACCGCACCTAAAGATACGGAGACCAAGAATAATATCGCTACAACCCTTGAAATTGCGGATCTCATCTGTGTTTCTCCTTTCCTTTTAAAAAGCCCTGCTTAAACTGAAATGTATTCTGCCTTTTTTCTTCTGCCAACTGTCGACTTTTAAGGGATAACCGTAATCCAGCTTGACGGGCCCCACGGGAGTCTTGACTCTGACACCAGCTCCCGTACTGTATTTATACCCGCCTTGGCCGAGGTCGCCCTCTTTTTCCCAGACGTTGCCCGCATCAAAGAATACCGCCCCTTTTAAGAACTCAAATACGGGAAATGTGTATTCCGCGCTGCCTACAAGCATCGCCTCGCCACCTAATGGGTCGTTTGTGGAGGGGTCCCTCGGTCCTATGGATCTTTCCTTAAAACCGCGGATCGAATCTGCCCCGCCAGCAAAGAATCTCTCATATATGGGAACGCTGTCGGAATCTCCGTAGGCGCCCACCGCGCCCGCGCGCAAACTCAGCTCTATGACGTGCTTCTCAATAGGCGGTATATAAAGAGCGGAAAACCCGTACCATTTTATAAAATCTTTGTCCCCCTGGAATGGCCCGCCGGCGCCCTCTACCGAACCGAATAATTTATAACCCTTGGTGGGGCTGTAAGCAGAGTCCGTCGTGTCTCTCGTCAATCCCAGCATCAGACTCGAGATATTATTAATGCCGGCTTCCTTCTTTAAATCATTGGTCGCCGCGTCATCGACGTCGGAGATCCTGACCTCTTCCAGGCGATACGTCAGATCGGCCCTGTCATAGTCGTCAAATTCCTTGCCGAACCTTAAGGCTCCGCCACGCCTGCGCTCGTCATAACCGTAACCTACGCTCTTATTCTGCAGGCGAGTGTTCTGATACAGGTCAAATCCGAACAGATAGGGATAACCGAATATCCACGGTTCGGTAAAACTCAAGAGATAATCCCTTCTTGTCGTTCCCAATTCCGCCCTTAGCACTAATTGCTGGCCGCCGCCGGTAAAAGTCGGAAAATTCATGATATCGAAATTGCGCTGTGTCACTTGAACAAATCCGACCAGTTTGTCAACGGTCGAGAAACCGCCGCCGAATGAAAATTCGCCTGTCTTGGTCTCCTTGACATCGACTATCAGATTAGCCTTATTGGGAGCCGAGCCCTTTTCCGTATCGAAAGATATGTCTTCAAAATAACCGAGATTATACAGCCTCTCTTTTGAGCGCTGGAGCTTCTTGCCGTTAAAGACCTCGCCCGGCCGCAACCTTATCTCTCTTCTTATTACTTTATCCTTAGTCCTTATATTGCCTTTTATCTCGATCCTCTCGACGTAGGTCAATTCGTTCTCCACGATGCCATAACTGACGTCTATATTCCCTGTCGAGGAGTTTAAGGATGATTCCGGTTTTACTGTAGCGTATATGTATCCTTTCTCAAAATACAACCCCTGAACCGCGTCGGCGTCACTACGCAATCCTTCCTGGGAAAACGGCTTTCCCGAGACCATCTTCAGGGACTTCCTTAAGTCCTTCTCGGAGATGACGGCATTGCCGGATAAGGTGACCATCCCGACATAATATCTCTTGCCTTCATCGACTTTTATATTTATCCAGAGATATTTCCCCGCGTCGTCGTATTTAAGCTCCGGCTCCAGCTTGATGTCCAGATAACCCTGGGACTCATAAAAAGCCTTTATCTTATCCTGATCTCCCTCAAGGGCATCCTCATTAAATATGCCCGACTGGAAGAACCACCACGCCTTCTTTGTCGCCATAAGTTTAAGTAACCTGTCGGACTTGAAGGCCTTGTTCCCCTCAAAGGTTATACTTCTTATCTTAACCCTCTTGCCTTCGTCTATCATTATAGTGACAACGGCTTTGTCGGTAGCGGGGTCTAACCTTATGGAGTAATCTATCTTCGCGTGCGTAAAGCCCTTCTGGTAATAGAGTTCCCTTATGGACTTTATGCCGTCCTTAAGCTGTCTCTCGTCCAATATCTCGTCCTGTTTTATCTTCAGCTCTTTCTTAAGCCTTTCGTCCCTTATAACCTTATTTCCGGCAAAGAGTATCTGGCCTATCGGCGGTTTTTCCGTCACTATAAAGGATACCTCTATCCCGTCCTCGTATTCCTTGACCTCGGCTTTTGCGTCTGAAAAATACCCTAAGCCGTAAATGCGCTTGATGTCTTCGTCAACGGTGCCTTTCTTATACGGCTCGCCGACCTGCGTCTTGACCTTTGCCAGTATGGCGGAGGATGAGACCGTCTTATTCCCCAGGACGAATACGGACTTTACCGGCTTTTCCTTTAATGGGGCGGCCGTTTCGGTCGTCTCTTGCGTAAAGGCGAGGTTAAAAAATGACAGGACAAAGAGAGACACAAGAAATAACTTTTTTAGGAAGATTTTCATAAAACTCCTTATTAAGCGCTCAATTTAACATATGGCAAAAATAATGTAAAGAAAATTGTTACCCCTCTTGACGTTCGGATAAGTTATCAAATCTTGTAAACTGACTTAAGAAAGCTAGTTTTACCAGGCCGGTAGGGCCGTTCCTCTGCTTGGCTATCATCACTTCCGCAATGCCCTTGTTCTCTTCCGTAGGGGCATATGCCTCCTCGCGGAAGATAAGTAAGACAACGTCCGCGTCCTGCTCGATGGCTCCCGATTCCCTTAGATCCGCCAACTGAGGCCGCCTGTCATCCCTTCCCTCCGGCTTCCTCGAGAGCTGGCTTATCGCTATTACAGGGACGGCCAATTCCTTCGCCAGGAACTTCAAAGAACGCGAGATATCGGCTATCTCCTGCTGTCTACCCTCACTGCGGGAGGAACTCTGTAGTAACTGCATATAATCCACTATTATAAGTTTGATGTCATGCTGGGATTTGAGACGTCTTGCCTTTCCTCTTAATTCCAGGACCGACAATGCAGAAGAGTCATCTATAAATATCGGCGCATCCGAGAATTTCCCGGCGGCATTTACCAGATGCGGCCAGTCAGACTGCGAGAGGAAACCCGTCCTTACTTTATTCCCGTCTACCCTCGCGTGAGAACAAAGCAGCCTCTGCGCTAACTGCTCCTTCGACATCTCAAGGCTGAATATCGCGACCGGTAATTTCCCGATCACGCCGGCATGCTCGGCGATGCAGCTCGCAAAAGCGCTCTTTCCCATAGAGGGCCTGCCCGCGACGACGATCAAATCCGAACGCTGCAGGCCTGCCGTCAATTTGTCCAAATCGTCGAAGCCGGTCGCAAGCCCCGTTATATTGGTCTTCCTCTGATAGAGGGAATCTATCGTCTCTATCGAATCCTTGATTATCTCCCTTAATGAGACAAATCCGCCCTCGACCTTCTTGGACGTTATCTCAAATATCATCCGCTCCGCCTTATCCAGAAGGACACTGACATCGTCTTGCGCTTCATATGCCTCGGCTAAGATATTGGTCGTGCTCGCAATAAGATTACGGAGCATCCCCTTCTCTTTGACTATCTTAGCGTAATGCCTTACATTGGCGGCGGTAGGGACAAAGGTCGTAAGTGCCGTCAGGTAATTTATCCCGCCTACTTCCTCGAGTGCCCCCCGTTTCTTCAGTTCGTCAACCAGCGTCACAAGGTCTACCCCCCGGTTCTTGCTATAGAGGGCCAATATGGCGTTAAAGATTGTCTTATGGGCGTCCCTGTAGAACGAGTCTTCGGTAACGAGCTCGATGGCGTGCGAGATGGCTTCCTCTTCGATAAGCATAGAACATAATACGGCCATCTCCGCATCCAAATTCTGCGGAGGCAGTTTCTCTAAGGAGATGTCCCTTGGCGCTTCTTTCGTTGCCATATTATTTTTTAACGACCCAAAGCTTTAAGGTGGCGACCACCTCCGGATGGAGCTTTATAGGAATCTGATATATGCCGATCTGGCTTATATGTTCTTTCAACTCTATCTTCTTCTTGTCCACCGAAACCCCTTCGGCCTCCAGCGCATTATGGATGTCTATCGCAGTCACCGAGCCGAAGAGTTTATCATCTTTTCCCGCCTCGACCGCTATCGTACAGGAGACGCGCGAGATGACTTCGGCTAATCCCTGCGCTTCCTGCCTTTCTTTCTCCAGCGCCTCGGCCTCTTGCTTCTTATTCGCCTCGGCCGCCTTGACATTCTGGTCTGTCGCCAGAAGCGCGAGCCCTTTCGGGAAGAGATAATTCCTCGCGTAACCGTCTTTTGCGGTAATAATATCTCCGGATTTTCCTAATTTTTCCACATCCTTTAATAAGATCAGTTTCTTCACCATTAAATGGCCCTCTTCTTTAACCTATTTAAACGGAACTGACAGATATGAATGCGGCCAGACGCGCCCTCTTGATAGCGCGGGCAAGCAAGCGTTGATGCCTTGCGCAATTACCGGATATCCTTGAGGGGACGATCTTGCCGCGCTCGGTTATGAACTTGATGATCCTTCCCGTATCCTTATAATCTATCGCTTTTATCTTCTCGACGCAAAATTTACAGACCTTCTTTCTGAAAACCCTCTTCTCTCTCTTCTCCATGTTTTATCTTTCCTTTAAGTGTTAAAACGGCACTTCCTCGCCGGAATTCGCTTTAGGCTCGGGGGCCTCATGCGCCTCGGGCTCGCCTGTCTGGTCGATGCCGGGCTCAGCCTTTGACCCTTTAGCCTTCCCCAGAAACTGCACCCGTTCCGCTACTACCTCCATCGTGGAGCGCTTCTCACCCTGCGGCGTCTCCCAACTGCGGCTCTGCAACCTTCCCTCAACGAAGACAGGACTGCCCTTGGAGAGATAGGTGTTGCATGTCTCAGCCATCTTGGCCCACGTGACCACTCTGATATACGATACCTCTTCCTTCTTTTCCCCCTGCTGGATATAGACCCTGTTGGCGGCGATCGTAAAAGTCGTGACCGCGCTCCCGCTAGGTATATATCGCATCTCCGGGTCACGGGTCAGATTACCGATCAAGAATATCTTGTTTAAACTCGCCATAAGATTCTCCTATTTCTACTCGTCCCGCTCTTTATTCATAAAGGGCGGGGTTCGTGCTCAAATACAGCCGATCTCAAAATCGATTCGTTTAATTTATAGGCCTTTTCTATGACCGAAATAGCCTTCGGTTCGGCGGTAAAATACGCCAGGAGATAGCGGCCCTTCTTCTCTTTCTTTATCTGATACGCCAGATCCCTGACTCCCATATCCTCTTTACGATCGACATTTCCGTTGTTTTTAGTTATGACTTCCACGACCGCCGTTGAAAGTTTTCCGAACTCGTCTTCGGTTAAATTCGGTTTAAGTATAAACAGGCCTTCGTATTTCTTCATCATCAATCCTTTCTATTCTTTAAATTAAAGCAATTTGCGGCGCGTTCGGCGCCTTCTTTTATCCACACCTCACAACACTCCACCGCGGATTCGATCACGCCCTCCAGGGTCTTGGCCTCGTTCTTTTTAAACGGCGACAGAACATAGCCGCTCAGACCGGGCCTTCCCGTATCCTTGCCTATACCTATCCTCAGGCGCGCAAAATCGCCGCTATCCAGATAATCGATTATGGACTCCAGTCCTTTATGTCCTCCGGATGAGCCTTCCGGTCGTATCCTTATTATACCCAATTCCAGATTTACGTCATCGCAGATGACGAGAATGTCTTTCGGTTCCATCTTCTTGCGCAGGAACATCATCCTGGCCGCTTCGCCGGAGTTGTTCATATATATCTGAGGCAGCGCTATCATGACATCTTCCGAAAAGATACGGCCCTTTCCAATGAACGAATTAAAAGCCTTGGTATTTAACCTTATGTTATATCTATCGGCTAACGCGCAGGCGACCTTAAATCCGACGTTATGCCTTGTGTTCTCGTATTTCCTGCCGGGATTGCCAAGGCCAATGATTAACTTCATTCAATCCTTTATTCTTTCTTCTCTTTGGCCTTCTCAGCCGCCTTAGCCGCGTCTTCGGCGGCTATCTCCTCGGGTTTCTTCTGCTTTAATACTTCGGGCTCGGTCGGAGCGGTTTCAGGCGTGATCTCTTCAGGCTTGATCTCGACGGGTTTCTCGATGGCGATTATCCTGACTTCGGGATCGTTGAGTATCTTGACGCCCTTGGGCGCTACGATATCTTTAATGAATAAGGCGCCGCCTATCTTTAGGTTAGCGACATCGACCTCCAGTTTCTGCGGGATCTCCGTCGGAAGACACTCTACCTGGATCTCCCAGAGCAAGTGCTCCAAGACGCCTCCGTCCTGCTTGACTCCGACAGGTTCGCCCTTTGTGGCAAGCGGCACATTGACCTTTATCGTCTCAGTCAACGAGATCTCATTGAAATCGACGTGTATTACGCTACCTCTCAAGGGGTTATGCTGTATCTCCTTTATGATGCATGTCCTGTCCTTCTTCTTCTCGTCACCCTCTATCTTCAGATTTATGATGACGTTCTCGCCGGCCGACGTGTGAAGGGCTTTATCCATCGCTTTGCTATCCAAAAATAGCGACATCGATTTCTCGCCTTTCCTGTAGACGATGGCGGGTATTATCCCTTGAAGGCGCTGGCGCTTAACCTCCGCTTTACCGGTTTCCTTCCTGACCTTACCTGCTAACTTGACCTGTTCCATGTCTCCTTTTCTACCTCTCTTTTTAATGAGCCTGTCATTATAGATATACTTTATCGAATAAGGTGCTTACCGACGCCTCATTGTGTATCCTGTCTATGGCCTTAGCCAAAAGCGGCGCAACCGAAACGACCTTTATGCGCGATGTCCTCTTTTCTTTCGGTATGGGTATAGTATCTGTAACTATAAGTTCTTCCAATTCGGAATGTTCTATTCTCTCGATGGCAGGACCTGATAAAACGGGATGTGTCGCGGCCGCGAATACTTTTTTGGCGCCGGCATTCTTTAGCGCCGCCACCGCCTCGACTAATGTTCCGGCCGTCGCGACGAGGTCGTCGATTAAACAAACATTCTTTCCCTTTACCTCACCCATTATATTCATCACTTCCGCTTCTTTATCATTTATGCGCCTTTTATCGACTACGGCGAGGCCGGCCTTGAATTTCTTGGCATAGGCACGCGCCATCTTCATGCCGCCGACATCGGGAGAGACGACCACTAAATTCGGGAGGTGCTTATGCTCAAAATAGTCCATAAAGACGTTTACCGCGAAGAGGTTATCAAGCGGGATATCGAAAAATCCCTGTATCTGCCCGGCATGCAGGTCCATGGTCAGCACCCTGTTTGCGCCGGCGACGGTTATAAGGTTCGCGGCCAGTTTCGCGGTTATGGGGACACGCGGCCTGTCTTTCCTGTCCTGCCTGCTATAACCATAATAAGGGACGACTGCCGTGATCCTGCGAGCGGATGAGCGCTTTATCGCGTCTATCAGTATCAGAAGCTCCATCAAATTCTCATTTACTGGATAACAGGTAGGCTGCACTATAAAGACATCTCTTCCTCTTACATCTTCCTTGATCCTCGTCCTTATTTCACCGTCGTTAAACCTGTCGACCTCGGCGTCTCCGAGCGGCGTTTTAAGATTATGACATATCTTCTTGGCTAGTTCCGGATTGGCGTTTCCCGAAAAAATCAATAGATCGTTATTTTTCATCGCTTTTCCCTTTTATTTAAAATCCTCGCCGGTACGCCGACCGCAACGGCCTTGGCCGGAACATTTTTATTTCTTAAGATGACGGAGCCTGCGCCTGTCACGGCACCTTTCCCGACTTTAACCGGCGCGACAAATATGGTGCCGCTGCCGATGTGGGCCTTGTCGCCTATCGTCGTCCTGTTCTTCTTTTTTCCGTCGAAGTTCGCCGTTATGGTGCCGCAACCGATATTTGCCTCGCGTCCGACAACGCAATCGCCTAAATACGTCAAATGTTTCGCCTTTGACTTGGATTTAATCTTGGAGCGGACTATCTCGACAAAATTTCCTATCTCCACATCGTCCCCTATGACAGTACCGGGCCTTAACCTGCAGAAGGGCCCTATAGAACAACGCTTTCCTACCTTGACATTCTTTTCGATGACCACAAAAGGGTAGACTACTGTATCTTTGCCTATTTTGGCGTCGGGTGAAATATATGCGGTCGAAGGATCCATTACCGTAACGGAGTTTTCCGTTAGTTTTTTTATCATCCTCTTATTCAGGGCCAAAAAAGCCCGAGATAGGTCTTCCCGTGAATTTATCCCCATCGTCTCATCCGTGTCATCGGTTGTGACTGCGCTTACCTTCTTGCCCTCGCTAATCAATATCTCTATTAAATCGGTCAGATAATATTCCTTCTTGACCTTGGACTTTCCTACTTTCTTTATCGTCTCAAACAAATCGCGCCGGTTAAAACAGTACAGGCCGACATTTATCTCGCGTATCCGTTTCTCTTCTTCGTCTGCCTCTTTCTCCTCGACTATGCCTCTGACTTCGTCCGAACTGCCGCGGACGATCCTGCCGTAACCGGAGGGGTCATCCATAAAGACTGTCAGGAGGGTGCATGATGCGCCGGAAGCCGCATGTTCTTTTATCAAAGACCTTATCGTCCCGGCTTTAACCAAAGGCACATCGCCGTAAAGGACGAGGATATCCTCAAAGCGCGACAGATATTTCTTTCCGGCCTTCACGGCGTCAGCGGTGCCGAGTTGCTTCCTTTGGATCACCGCTACCGCCTTATCCCTCAAAAAATCCCGTACTTTGCCCGCTTTATGGCCTATCACGACCACCGGCCTGCGAAAACCGACTTCTGCGACGACATCCAGCAGATTTTGCAGAACAGGCCTGCCGTGCAACTCGTGTAAGACTTTAGGAGTGCCGGATTTAAAACGCGTGCCTTTGCCGGCAGCTAAGATTATGCAGCCAATGCTTGACAATTTTGAACTCAGAATTAAGCGATTTTGCGTTTGTCTTTTTCTTCGCCGCGCGCGATCAATATCGGCTTGGACCTTCGCGTAATGCTCTCGGGCGTGATTATGCATTCGGCGATCTCGCTCTGCGACGGCAACTCATACATGACCTCGAACATTATCTCTTCCAGTATCGAGCGTAACCCCCGCGCGCCAGTGCCTTTGCGTAACGCCTCTTTCGCGATAGCAGCCAGAGAGTCCTCGGAGAAGGTCAGTTTGACGTTCTCCATCTCAAAAAATTTAGTATACTGCTTTATCAGCGAGTTCTTCGGCTTAAGCAAGACGTCGACTAAGTCCTTCTCATCAAGATAATTTAATGTCGCCGTGACCGAAAACCGCCCCACGAACTCCGGTATCATGCCGAATTTCAGGAGGTCCTCGGGTTCGACCTGCGCTAATATATCGCCGAGCCTCTTTGCCTTGCTGACCTGCGGCTCATCCAGATAAGCGGCGAAACCGATAGTCTTCTTTCCTATCCTGCGTTCTATTATCTTATTCAGAGCCGAAAACGTACCGCCGCAGATAAATAATATGTTTGTGGTGTCGACCTGTATATATTCCTGCTGCGGGTGTTTCCTACCACCCTGCGGAGGGACATTCGCCGTCGTCCCTTCCAATATCTTCAATAAGGCCTGCTGGACGCCCTCGCCTGATACATCGCGCGTGACCGAGACGTTATCGTGCGTCCTGCCTATCTTGTCTATCTCGTCTATGTATACTATTCCGTACTGCGCGCGCTTCACATCGTAATTGCAGGATTGCAACAAGCGCAAGATTACGTTCTCGACATCCTCGCCGACATATCCGGCCTCGGTAAGGGGTGTCGCGTCGCATAAAGCAAACGGGACATCAAGGATCTTCGCGAGGGTCCTCGCCATCAGCGTTTTGCCGGAACCGGTCGGGCCGATCAACAAGACGTTCGCCTTCTCGAATTCCACATCGCGGTTGGCAGCCTGCGTTGCTATCCTTTTATAATGATTGTATATCGAGACGGAAAGCTGCCTCTTGGCGCGTTCCTGGCCGATTACATACTGGTCCAACTGGCGCTTTATCTCGGCCGGCTTCAGGAGTTCCTTGACGCGCGAATCGCGTTTTAGTTTTACTTCCTCTTCTTCATCGCTGGCCAGTATCTGGTTACAGAGTTTGACACAGCTCTCGCAGATGTAAGCGCCCTGGCCGGAGAATAATTTTTTTACCCTCTCGCGCGATTTTCCGCAAAATGAACATTTCTCTGCCATGTTTTATGCCGTTCTCATAATTGGTTGCCCGGTGAGGAGTCGAACCTCAACGCCGAGATCCAAATTCTCGTGTGCTACCATTACACTACCGGGCAGAAGGAAATTTCCGACTACTACTGGTCTTCTTCCTCTGCCTCTGCCGCCTTCGGAACCGGAGATGGCCCTCGCTTCTTCTCGGTATCAAAAGCGTCCAGCACTTTCTTTTGTATATATTCCCTGAATTCGAGGGTTATGGGATGGGCTATATCTTTATGCTCTGACTGGCGCGCCGCCGCCTCTTCCTGCTGGTCCCTTACGGGACGGTTCTGCATCTCTATACCGGCGCCGCAATTGTTGCAGTACTTAGAGCGCACGACATTCTTGAAATTGCATTTGGGACAGGACTCTTTCATCTTCCTTGAAGGCATGGCTACAAACAGCCCCTTCTGTCCCTCGATAACTTTTATGTTCCTCACTACGAAGGTGTTATCGAAAGTCACCGTCGCATACGCCTTTAGTTTCTTGTCCTGCCCTTCCTTCATGAAGATCCTGACCTCAGTGATGTCCATCTAACCCGCTCCTTTCCCTGTCCCGCTTTGCATTCGTCTATCACCAGAGTGTCGCGGCAACGAAAGCCTGCCAGCCCTCCCTAAGTAAGAGCCTCTTTTTCGCCTCAAACGCTTCCTCTCTGCTTGAAGCTACCCCATACACAGTAGGCCCACTCCCGCTCATCAAAGATAACTTTAATCCGGATTTTATAATCTCTGATTTTACCTCAGAGACCTCTTTATGTTTCTTCTCTACCGGGGCTTCCAGGCTGTTGAATAAAAATCCCTTAAGGTCCTTAAATTGGATCTTTCTTAGGGAATGTATGTCAATTTTACTATTATTGCCCGTATGTGTCAAGCCAAAATTTAGGGCAGAATAGGCGTCTTTAGCCAGCGCCTCAAAGCCGGGATTGACCAAAAGATACCAGAAGCTCTCGCCTTTAGGTAAAGGCTCCAGTATTTCCCCTTTCCCCCGGCCCAGCGCTCTTCCCGTATCCAAAAGAAAGAACGCCACATCCGCGCCTATCCTGCTTCCGATATCAAAGATCTCATCTTTTTTTAACTTCAGGCCCCAAAGTTCGTTTAGGCCTTGCAAACAGGCAGCGCAATCCGAACTCGCCCCACCCAAACCCGCCGCTACGGGGATCTTCTTATTTAGAGTTATCTCAACGCCGGAACTTATCCCATAGCTCTCCTTCAATACCGCGGCTACCCTGTATACCAAATTACGCGAATCACAAGGGACTTGTGGGTTATCACATAAAACCACAATATCTTTTTTTAGGGGCCTCAATTTGATTGTGTCGCAGAGGTCTATTCGCTCAAATACCGTCTCGATATCGTGATATCCGTCCGGCCTTTTGTTCAGGACTTTAAGGTAGAGATTTATCTTGGCAGGAGAAATTAAGGTAAGGACTTCGGTCATTATTTTTTAAGTTTTAGGACTTCCAAGGCCGATTTAACGATACCTTCACAGGTCAATCCGAAATACTTCATAAGCTCAAGTGCCTCACCGGATTCACCGAACCTGTCCTTCATTCCTACCATCTTTATCGGCACAGGGCAATTTTCGGCAAGTACCTCAGCAACAGCGCTTCCCATCCCGCCTATTACCGTATGTTCCTCGGCCGTGACTATGGCGCCGGTCTGGCGGGCCGCTTTTATGATCTCTTCCTTGTCTATAGGCTTTACCGTGGGGAGATTTATGACCCTTGCCGCTATCTTCTGTTTTTTGAGTTCGTCGTGCGCCTTAAGCGCCTCGTGGGTCATTACACCGTTGGCGACAATAGTAAGGTCCTCCCCGTCGCGTAAGACAAGTGCCTTGCCTATCTTAAAAGGCCCTTTATATTCCGTGATAACCGGAAAGGGCTCGCGCCCTAATCTTAAATATACCGGCCCCGGATGTGAAGCCGCGGCGAGTGTCGCCAGTCTGGCTTCCTCCGAATCGCAGGGCACGATGACTGTCATATTCGGCAAAACGCGCATGAGTGTTACTTCCTCAAGCGCCTGATGCGAGGCCCCGTCAGGCCCCACCGAGATGCCGCCATGGGTACCGGCTATCTTTACGCTCAAATTCATATAACATATTGAGACCCTTATCTGGTCCCACGCGCGGCCCGAGGCGAATATGCCGAAGGTGCAGGCAAATGGTATCTTCCCGCAAAGTGCGAAACCCGCCGCGGTCGAGATCATATCCTGCTCCGCCACCCCGAAACCGATGAACCTCTCGGGATATTTGTCCTTAAACCAGTTCGCGCGGGTCGAGGCGGTCAGATCAGCGGACAAGACGACGACATTTTCGTTTGTCTTTCCCAACTCCACCAGTGCTTCGCCGAATCCGTCGCGGGTAGCCTTCATCGTAGACATATATTAATTTCCCTCTTCTATCTCTTTAATCGCCTTATCAAGGTCGGCCTTCTTGATAGCCGTGCCGTGATAGGCGACTGAATTTTTCTCTATAAAAGAGACGCCTTTGCCCTTTACCGTATGGGCTATGATAACCGAGGGTTTGCCCTTGACGAGTTCCGCTTTATCGTAGGCATCCATCAGTTGTTTAAAATCGTGACCGTCGATCTCTATCACATTCCAGCCGAAAGCGGCCCATTTGTCTTTTATGGGCTCTAGGTTCATTACATCGCTTGTCCATCCGTCTATCTGCTGTCTGTTGTAATCCACTATAAGGCATAGATTGTCTATCTTATAGTGGGCCGAGGTCATGGCCGCTTCCCATATCTGCCCTTCGTCCTGCTCGCCGTCGCCTATAAGGCAATAGACCCTATAATCCCGCTTATCAAGACGTGCCGAGAGTGCTATGCCGTTTGCGATAGAAAGCCCCTGCCCCAGCGAACCGGTAGATGCCTCGCAGCCCGGCGTCACGAGGCTGGCGTGACCCTGTAATATCGAACCGCGCTTCCTTAAATTCATAAGCTCCGCGCACGGAAAGAATCCGCGGCGGCCAAGGACCGCATATAGCGGCGGGCAGGTATGCCCTTTTGATAGTACGAACCTGTCTCTATCCGCCCATTTCGCATTCTTGGGGTCGTGTTGCAATTTATAATAATAAAGTGCCACTATGATATCCACACAGGACAATGAACCGGAAGTATGTCCGGAGCCTGCTTCCGCAAGCATCTTCAGCACATCCTTCCTGATATCTTTGGCTATTTTTTTTAATTCTTCCGCGGTAGGTCTGGTCATTGCTTTTGAGCCCTGTTTGATTTCTCCAGTTTTTGTTTAACCACTTCCTGCTTCGGATCCAGTTCCAGCGATTTCTTCCACGCCTCTTTGGCCTTCTCGGTCAGGCCTTTCTTCTGATACGCGTCTCCTAAATGGCCGTAGATTATCGGATCCTTACCATATAAAGATATCGCCTTCTCGATTTGCGCGATCGCCTCATCTATCATCCCTTTTTGATAATATGCCCAGCCAAGGCTGTCGACGTAGGCACCGTTATCCGGGCTGACTTCGAGAGCGCGTTTTATCAGGATTATCGCCTCATCCAGATTTACGCCTTCCTCGGCATACATATAACCGAGATAATTCAAGGCCTCGTCGTGCTTAGGGTCTAGCTCTATCGCCTTCTTCAGGTTTTTCGCCGCTAAATCTTTTTGGCCCTGCCTTTCATAAGCCGCGCCCAAATAGAAATAGCCGTCACTGTCCTCGGGCGCCGCCTCAACGGCTTTTTTGTACGACTCTAATGATTCGTTCGGCATGTCTTTCTGCGAATACGCCATACCCATGACGATATACGCCAGATTGACTTTGCTCTTGTCGCTTAACGCCACCGCTTTATCCAGCAACTTGATCGCCTCGTCCGCGTTCTTCTCGTTTAGATAAAGATACGACAGTTCCAGATACCCGTCTATCTTATCCGGCTCCAGGTCGATGATCAACTTATAAGTCGAGACGGCCTCACTTACCTTCTTATCCTTGTAATAGGCCTGCGCGAGTAATTTATAGACCTTTGTATTCAAAGGCTCTATCTCAAGGACTCTCTTGTAGTCGGCGATAGCCTTTGCGGTCTGGCCTTTTAATTCGTATACTATCGCCCTGCTTAAGATCGCCTCCTGATAATCCGGCTTTAACTTGATCGCCTCGTCGAAATGCGCGATCGCCTCGTCGTATTTATCCATCTTGCTATAAAAAATACCGAGGTTGAAGTGGGCGAGGCTTGAATTTTTGTCTTCTTTTAAGATCGCTTCGTAGATATCGATAGCCTCTTTTATCTTCTCCTGTATGACGTAGAGGTCCGCCAGCGAGGCGAGCGCTTTTAAATCATGTGGAGTCCTTTTTATTATCTCTTCATACTGGAGGGTCGCCTTATCGTATTGCTTCGTGATAGTGCATAACAGCGCTAATATAAATCTCGCCTTCGAGTCATCGGGATCATTAGTTATGGCGGCATTTAAGTGATTAGTCGCCTCCTCGTATTTCGTCTGTCTGATATAACTCAGCGCCAGCCTCGTATGTATGACCGATGATTTACTGTCATACTGAAGGGCCTTCTTGTATTCCTCTGTCGCCTCGTTGAATTTGCCCTCATTATCCAGCATGGCGCCCATTATAAAATGGGCGTATGCCTTCGTATTGACGCTCCTTGGTTTGGAACCTTCCGAAAAGAGAGTATCGTAATCGGCGAGGCGTTCTGAGGACCGGCTGTAAAGCGGCGCACCTTTTAAAGCGACAAAAAGGGCTGCTCCTATTATCAAGATGACGATGTATTTTTTCACTTGGGAAAAATCAGCTTTCTAGAACAGCTTATTTCTTCTTGTGCCTGTCTCTGCGCAGCCTTTTTTTTCTCTTGTGTGTTCTTATCTTTCTTCTCTTGCGTTTTCTTCCGCAGGGCATATTGCGCGCCTCCTTAATATATCACTTTATTGAGCGGATATTCAATTATGCCTTCCGCTTTCGCTTCCTTTAATTTCGGTATAAGCTCCCTTACCTGCTTCTCGTCGATTATCGTCTCAACCGCCACCCAGCCGGGGACGCTCAAATTAGAGATCGTCGGCCTGCGCATAGCGGGTAATATACCCAGTACCTTCTTTAAATTCTTCTCCGAGACATTGAGTTTTAGTCCGACCTTCTCCTCCGCGGATATGGCGCCCTTAAGCAGTAAGGCGATTCTCTCTATCTTCGACCTCTTCCACGAGTCCTTCCAGGACTTCTTATTGGCTATTAACTGTGTAGTGGAGGTGCAGAGCGTCTCCACGATCCTTAAGTTGTGCGCCCTGAGGGAGGAACCCGTCTCGGTAAGTTCTACGATGGCGTCCACGAGCCCTGAATACGCCTTCGCCTCGGTGGCGCCCCACGAAAACTCCACTTCGGCGCTTATGTTCCTCTTCTTTAGATATGCTTTTGTGACGCTCACCAGTTCTGTGGCTATCCTCTTACCCTTCAGGTCGCTTACTTTCCGGATTGAGGAGCCGTTCGGAACGGCAAGGACCCATCTTACGGGGCTTAGGCTCTGCTTGGCGTAGGCGAGTTCGGTGACGCGGACGACGTCTGAAGCGTTCTCGAGAACCCAATCATTGCCGGTTATCCCGCAGTCGAGTATGCCGCCTTCGACATACCGGGACATCTCCTGCGCCCTCAAGAGGACAGGTTCCAGCTCGGGGTCGTCTACCGACGGAAAATATGACCTCTCCGAGGCAGAGATCGAGAACCCCGCTTTCTTAAACAATTTAAAGGTAGCCTCCTGCAGGCTACCTTTTGGTAAACCCATCTTAAGCTTCGACATAGCCCATATTTTATATTCAAAGGGGCTAAAAGTCAATGACATTTTAAGGGTGGGTGGGCAGTTCAGGTTAAAAACAGATAGGAAACCGCCAAGCCGATAACAAACAGGCGCACGGTGCAAAAATTATATCTGCCATATACAGCAAGGCAAACGCAACATCCTAAAGCCGCTGCCCTTATAATATGTTATTATACCATAATTATAGGTTTTAAAAGGAGTTGAGTAGGGTTCCTGATCAGTTTATGGAGGAAGATTTATGCAGAAATGCTGGGAATTTGAACAAAAGAATATATTTAGCGAACTTCTATCCTTAATAGGCAGAATGACGCAGGAAAACCTCACCTGCCAGATCGAATACCTTAAGGTCGAGAACGAGATACTGCGTAAACGGGTCGGAAGAAACATACGGCCAACCCCTCTTGAAAGGCGAAGGCTCTTAAAGTTCGGCATTCCTCTAGGAAAGGATTTAAGGAATATAATCTCTATCGTAAGATATGAAACATTCCTGCTTTGGGCAAGAGGCTATAAGCGAAATAAAGACCTAGAAAGAATCAAGAAGCGCGGTAGGCCTAAAACCTTAAAGGAAACGCGCGAGCTTGTAGTAAGGCTTGCCAGGGAGAACGCCTGGGGATATGTAAGGATCTTAGGCGAGTTGAAGAAATTGGGCATCAAGCGCCTGTCAAAGACCAGCATAAAGAACATCTTAAAGGAAAATAACCTTGACCCCTGCCCCGAGAGGTCAAAGGACAGCTGGGATAGCTTTATAAAAAGGCATTTTAAGACCCTGTGGGCGTGCGACTTTTTTACCAAGCAGGTGCTTACGCCGTTAGGACCGAGGATATTTTTCATACTCTTCTTTATTAATATCAAGACAAGGAAGGTCTACGTTGCCGGAGCCACTCGATATCCCAACCAGGAATGGGTAAACAAACAGACCGAGAATATCCTCCCCCTTCTTTCCAGCGATAAAAAGGGCAAAGGGCTATTGATCCGTGACAGGGACACCAAATTTTCAAGAGAGTTCGATGAATTGTTTAAAGATAGCGGGTTTAGCGTGCAGAAGACTGCCTTTATGTCGCCGAATATGAATGCTTACGCTGAAAGCTGGATAGGTACCATAAAACGGGAATGTTTAAACCATTTCGTTGTCTTTGGCGAAAGGCATCTGCGGCATCTCATAGGCGAATACGTAAGCCACTACAATACAACAAGGCCGCATTCCTCCATGGATAACATGCCGCTTGAATACCGATCCTATAAAACTACTGGGCAAATAAAATGTCAATCAAGACTGGGAGGGATAATTAAGCATTACTATCGAGAGTAAAAGAACGAGTTACAAATAATGGGGATTCTGGGAGGAAGGACTCTGCCTAAATGCGTCCAAAAATCTGTTTTTGTGATTATTTGGGATTAGGCAAAGGAATCGGTGACATAAAAAATTAAACTGCTGACTGAAAAACCATTTTCTAGGTGACTTTAGGATACTGTATATAATTTTTGCACCGGTCGCTTTGACGTAAAGGTTCGCCTCTCAAAAAAGGGTCTTGCGTCAATCTTTCTTCTATAGCTTTTCGAATAGTCTCTTTTATGTTGCGAGGAATCTTTGGCAAATCGTATTTCAGAACATCTGGATGATAGAGCAATTGATATGCCATAACAATAGGCTTAGGACCAGACTTGTTTATGGGTCAGGGCTGTTTTTTTAGAAAAGGTGGCTTCCCTTGCGGCAACTTCTTTTGTCCAATAAAGGTCTTCGCAATATTCAAGAGCCTGTCGGATTAAATCTCTGGCTTTTAAGGATAAGGATACGCCATCTTTTTTGGCAAGTTGCTTAATAGCCGAGTAAAGCGGCGGCTCAAGTACTACGTTTAAACGAGGATGTTTTGTAGACATTTTTACCTCCCTTATAAGAGTATCATAAGTGATGAACCTTGTCAAGTAAAAAAATTACTAACTGTCTCTTTTGTTAATAGGGTTTTATTGTTCTAACTTAAAAACCCCTTGACTAATGGGGGGCATTACAACCATTTTTCTCTACGCATTAGAATGCTGTATATAATTTTTGCACCAGCCACCACAATTTTAAAATAGAGGTAAAAATTTCTCAAAATAATTATTTATGTCTCTTATTCCTTCGGAAGCAATCTCCAACGCATTTGTTCGAATCATCTTTTTGGGCTTATCATTTTCGAAAATAATAATCTCAACACTACTGGCATCGGAAACTAAATAAGAAGGTTTTTTTATAAAAATCCCGGGCTTAAAATCTGTTATAATTGCGTCTTCTTCTGGTACATCATACCAATCAATCATAATTAACTCAATCCATAATTCAATAAAGTCTTCAAAATTGACTGTCTTAATTTCTTTTTCGTTTTCATCTA
>JAUYOH010000137.1 GCA_030695925.1 Candidatus Omnitrophota bacterium | reverse complement strand
TCCATGATGGAGACTACGGTAATACTTAAACCCACAAGCAAATGGAGAAAGGTTCCTGTTTTTGGCAATTTTTTACCTTTTATTAAACGAGCAATTACCTTTGAAGAATTAACCGCGGAGATGGATAAAAAGATGCAGTTTCCCGGGGTAAGCAATGCCTGGACTATGCCGATTAAAGCCAGAATTGATATGCTGACTACCGGCGTGCGCACGCCTGTGGGCATTAAAATTTTTGGTTCAGATCTAAAAGAGATAGAGAAAATAGGTGAACATTTAGAGATGGTTTTAAAAAAAGTTCCCGGCACGCGCAGTATCTTCGCGGAAAGAACTGCCGGTGGCTATTTTGTAGACTTTGATTTAAAACGCGAACAGCTTGCGCGTTATGGTTTAAGCGTGGAAGAGGCGCAGATGGTGATTATGTCCGCAATTGGAGGCGAGAACATAAGCACTACAGTCGAGGGAAGGGAGCGTTACCCTATAAATTTACGCTATGCCAGAGAATTAAGGGATGATCTTGAGAAGCTAAGGCGGGTATTGGTGCCAACTAAGTCCGGAGCCCAAATACCATTAGAGCAGATTGCAGAGATAAAATTCGTTATGGGCCCGGCAATGATTAGAAATGAAAATGGTATGCTCTCGGGTTATGTCTATGTGGATGTGGCAGATAGAGACATCGGCGGCTATGTAAGTGATGCCAAAAAGGTAGTGCGTCAAAATGTGAAATTGCCAGCTGGCTACTCAATTACCTGGAGTGGCCAATATGAGTATATGGAGCGGGTGAAAAAACGCTTAAGCATATTTATTCCTATGTCACTCGTCATTATCTTTCTGCTCTATTATTTTAATTTTAAGTCTGTGGGTTCAACCCTGCTTATATTATTAGCGATGCCTTTTACGGCGATGGGCGCAATCTGGAGTGTTTTTTTCTTGAGGTTTAATATGTCCATTGCTATTTGGGCTGGACTGATGGAGGCTGTGGGAATAGGCGCGGCACTGTGCGCTTTAATTACTACTTTTATAAATGGAGCCTATGAGAAAAGACAAGAGGAAGGCAAGATAACTTCTCTGGAAGATCTTTATGCTGTTGTTTCTGAAGGCGCGAGTCGCGCCCTTCGCCCGGTAATGATGACCTGTTCCGCGGATATTTTTGGTCTTATGCCGGTAATGTGGGCAACCGGAATTGGCGCGGAGTTTTTAAAACGTTATGCCGCCCCGATTAT
>JAUYOH010000134.1 GCA_030695925.1 Candidatus Omnitrophota bacterium | reverse complement strand
GGCAAAGCCATCGATATGGCCTATTCTTTGGGTGTCTACGGTTTTTATACGGGAAAGATTATGCGGATAGGCCGGGCTGCCCAGAACTGGGATTTGCTCTGTCCTACTGATGAGCAATACGCCGGGGCCTTTGAGGTCCTTAAAGCCAAACAGGCCCAATACGATGGCAAGATGAAGGTATATTATTATCCCTACGACGTTATAGATGAGCTGAAATATAGACTCCATCATCCCGCCGCAAGCCTCTTAGTAATTCCTAATGGAAAAGTGAAATTGATCGGGCCACTTCCTTTCCTTTGCGGAGATTTGAGGCATCAGAGCCTCAAGGAGATCTGGCAGAGTTATAAGAAGGCCTGGAAGGAGAAGGCAGTCATTGATTTTACTAATAGGGTGATAAACGACCCGCAACTTCTCTGTGAATCCAATAGATGGGTAGAATTATACCCGGAATAGTAAGGACCATAAGATATAGATTTTTATTAATTGCGGGTATATTTCCATATCTCGTTGGCTCAAGCATAGCCTATCATAAGACCGCGATATTTCATCTCAATTTTTTCGCCGTTGGACTTAGCGGAATATTCCTTGCCCTTTTAGCGGTGGAATATATAAATGAATATTTTGATTCAAGGATTGGAGGAACGGACCATATATTCTCTTTGGAAAGACCTCCCGCTCCACTTTATTATAAATTCGCCGGTTTCGGAGCCCTTTTATCCGCTTTCTTTATCGCGGTATTACTGACCATCGAGAGGGGTTACCCTATAATGTTGTTATCTCTCATAGGGGCGATTGCGATTTTTTTCTATTTGGGGCCTCCGCTCAAATTATCCCATAGAGGATTCGGAGAGGTTACCATAGCGCTCTCATACGGGGTTTTTATGACGATGGGAGGTTTCTATTTACAGGCACAGCGGATGGATTCATCTATATTCGGAGCGTCGATACTTGCCAGTCTGTTTATATTAGCATTAACACTTGCAAATGAGATACCCGATTATTATCAAGATAGATTGGCCGGGAAAAGAAACATCGTCGTAAGGCTTGGCAGGCTGAATACCGCTCGTCTATTTGGCGCGATATTAATTTTAACATATACGGCGTTAATATCCGAACTTATCTTCGGCGTATTGCCGCCGCTTTGTTGGCTTATCCTTTTGACGTTGCCGATCGCATTTCGTAGTTTCGCCGTTGCCATGAAATATAATGACCAGCCGCCGCAGTTTATTCCGGCTATAAGGGGGACTATGGCGATATATCTGATATC
>JAUYOH010000132.1 GCA_030695925.1 Candidatus Omnitrophota bacterium | reverse complement strand
CTCACAGGGACTTTTTGCGCATATTCTCCCAGTGCTAAATAAAGTGCTTTTGCCTCCATGATATCGTTTGAGGGGGTACCCGTTCCATGGGCATTTACGTAATCTATTGCTTCAGGCATAATAAGCGCTTCCTCGATGGCGCCACGTATTGCACGGGCAGCCCCTTGTGCTTCCGGATCTGGTTTCGTGATATGGTAAGCGTCTGAGGTTTGGCCGTAACCAATAATCTCGGCATAAATTACGGCCCGTCTTTTTATGGCATGATCCAGCTCCTCGATTACTACTACACCTGCCCCTTCACCAAGTATTAGCCCGCTTCTGTTCTTATCAAAAGGACGACATTTATCCGAAGTGACGTGCACCCCTTAAACTGTACCAGTTGTTGTGATAGAATAACGGTAACAGAAAGGGGCAAACATGAAGCGGAAGCACTTCAAGGCGGAGCAGATTGTTGTAATGTTGCGAGAAGCGGAGATCCAGCTTGCAAAGGGTCTCGACATTGTCGACGTATGCAGAACTCTTGGGTTTTCAGAGCAGAGTTACTACCGGTGGCGGAAAGAATACGGCGGTCTCAAGCTTGACCAAGCGAAGAGAATGAAGGGGCTGGAGAAAGAAAACACACGGTTAAAAAAGATAGTTGCTGACTTAACGTTAGACAACTCTATTCTTAAAGAGGCCGCCGAGGGAAACTTTTAAGCCCGGTTAAGAGACGCCGGGCCATTGATTGGATACGGGAAAAATTAAAAAATGTCTCTGAACGCAGGATATGCAGGGTCATTGGACAGTCACGCTCGACACAACGATATCGCTGTATTGTTCAGGATAGCGATGTGCGATTAACAGCACGAGTTACCGAACTAGCGCGGGAATATGGACGATATGGATATAGGCGTGTTACCGCGCTCTTAAGGCATGAAGGCTGGCGCGTGAATCATAAGAAAGTGCAGAGGATATGGCGACGAGAGGGATTAAAAGTGCCGCAAAAACAGCCTAAAAGAAGACGGTTGTGGTTCAATGATGGTTCGTGTGTACGTTTAAGGCCGACGCATCCAAACCATGTGTGGAGTTATGACTTCGTCATGGATAGGACACATGATGGCCGGGCTATACGAATGCTGACGATCATGGATGAATATACGCGGGAGTGCCTGGGACTAGAGGTATCCAGGAAGCTCAACAACACAGCTGTTATTGATAAGTTGTTCGAATTGTTTATAACTCGCGGTATACCGGAATATATACGATCGGATAACGGGCCTGAGTTTATATCCAAAAACTTACGCCGATGGTTAAAGGTTAGCGGAGTTAAAACGCTTTACATCGAACCTGGCAGTCCGTGGGAGAATGGGTATATCGAGTCTTTTAATGGCAAGCTACGGGATGAGTTATTAAACAGAGAGCTTTTTGATACATTGTTTGAGGCTAAAGTGCTGGCAAATCGCTGGAAGCGGGAGTATAATACGGTCAGGCCGCATAGTTCTTTGGGGTATCGGCCTCCGGCGCCGGAGGCCATATTACACCAAATACTCTCATAAGATGTGGTACAAGTTTTGGGGGCAGGTCATGACCTATGCCCTTAAATCGCATATTTTATAATCCAGCATCCCTATAGCCCTAAATCATAGTATATTAACGTATCTATTGTATTACCTCCGGTCCATTTTGACAATCAAAAAATCCTATCTCATAGCCTTGACTTACGACCAGTGGTACATCCCCTTATCAGTCACCTTCCTTCTGCATAAATAACAGCATAAAGGGGGCTTTTTGGAGTTTTTTATCTTACTAAACTCCCTATTACTATATCCTGTCAGTATTATTTCTCTCATTGTTTTCCTTCCTTTCTGCCAATAACCCCTCGACTTATCTCGGGATGATGCCTACTTGCAATAAATGGGCATCAAAAAACCCTATGGCTAAAAGCATTAACCATAGGGTCATTGGCTTTTTAGCACCTTGTTTAGGCGGCTGCAATATGTCTCAAAACAACCCGCCGATTAATTACGCCACTGCAAAGAACATAAAAACCCGCGCTAAAGCACGGGTCACAAACAACCTCGATTTTTAGCACATTTATATAGCGGAGCAAGTAACCTTCTTAAATCACCGCTTTGACACTACAAGTATAGCACAAGTTTTCGATTTGTCAAGGGCACCTTCGGGGGGTATACTTTCCCGAGAAGTATCAGAATTTCCAGTTGACATCGCATTGCCACAGGTTTTGCGGCCTGCCGGGCCCTTACGTCGTATTTTCTTGCGAGCGATAATCCCGCGGATCGATACAGGAATCATAGAGCTTTCTGTCTATTTTAATCCAGTCGGTCTTGTTAAT
>JAUYOH010000102.1 GCA_030695925.1 Candidatus Omnitrophota bacterium | reverse complement strand
ATTCCTCTTATTCATCGGAATCTCAGTATGAAATTTTCTGTCGAAAATTTCAATAGGAGCATCCGAAGGACCTAAGGGATTCTTGTTCTTTTAAATAAAAGGTGCTTCAGCGGCTACAATCCTCCTGTTCGTCGGATTGTTTAACGCCGCTTCAGCATCAAATTTACTTCGTAAATGTGGTGAGGTACCAAAGCGGTCAAATGGATCAGACTGTGAAGAACGCAGCGTCTCGAAGAAATTCGAGATGGAAAAGCGGGTGAATTCAGGGGAGCCCTTAGCGCAAAAACGATAAGGGGAATCCTGAGCCAAGCCTTGAGCTTAATTTCGGCTCATTGAAGGTGCAGAGACTAAGCGCCCGCCGCCTAAAGCTTGCCGTGGTTATCGGCAGGCCATGGTGATGAGATAGTCCAAGCCTCGAGGTAACTTGAGGGCCCTTGAAATCTGACGGCGCAAGCCTTCGAAGGTTCGAATCCTTCCCTCACCACCAACTTTACTCAAGTATTTTTAATTCTTGTGACATCAAAGACTTGTGCGAAATTGAAGTTTTAGACCTAAGCAAGAGGACTGCCTACAAGCCAAAAGAGGCACTAGTTATACGCTAACTAGCGCCTCTTTGTTTTACCCTCCATATATAGCCCGAATTTAGCCACTTTTTGGCTTTTATGCCGTGTTCTGGCGGGGAGAGGGGTAAGGATAGCCATCTGCCGTGTTTCCGCCTCAGCAAGGCACACCGGCTCCAGAACGCGAATTATGGGATATTAAAAGAAGATAAGGGACGGCTTTTATTCACGCCTTGATTTGGAGGAGAGGATCTTGAGTTGGCCTCGATATTTGGCTACGGTTCGGCGGGCGATAGAAATTCCGTCTTTTTTGAAAAGATCGACAATCTCATGGTCGGTCAAAGGTTTCTCTTTATTTTCGTTTTCTATCAAATCTTTTATTCTTGATTTAATTGCCTTGGATGATAAGAAATCCCCATTTTCCTGTTTAACCTTCGAGCTTAAAAAAGACCTCAATTCGAAGATACCCTGGGGCGTCTGAAGATATTTTCCGGTTACAGTTCTACTTACCGTAGACTTATGCTTGCCGATTCGTTTGGCAATCTGCTCTAAGGTCATCGGTTTAAAATCTGTGGCTCCGTTCTCGAGAAATCCATTCTGTATAGATACAATTGTCTCCGTTACTTGTTGGATCGTCTCCCTTCGTTTGCTTATAGCATTAATCAGCGAACGGGCAGCTTTAAGCCTTTCGTTTAAGTAAGCTTTCGCGTCTTCCGGTGTATCCTTTTGTTTTAACATTCTTTTGTATTTCTCGTTAAGAGTAATACGCGGCAATTCCCAATCATTGGGTGTAAGCTCATATCCATCCTTATTTTTTCTTACTATGGCATCCGGTATCAAATATACAGGTCTTTCTGTACCAAAGGAACGGCCCGGCTTAGGCTCTAAATTCGCTATCTCTTTCATAGCGTCCTTAATCTTTTCAACGGAGACTTTTCCGCCTTTGGCGGATCCGCCTTGGGCGGAAAGTTTCTTCGCGACGTAGTCATATCTTTTATTTTGAAGATTAGGTAGATATTTATCTACAATTTGGCAGACAAGAGAATCGTTTTGTCCTTTTGATCTC
>JAUYOH010000095.1 GCA_030695925.1 Candidatus Omnitrophota bacterium | reverse complement strand
AGATAGCCCCTTCTAATTAAATCTCGGCATAGAAAACCTATATATTCCAACGAAAAGCCAACTTGCCTTCTTATCTGGTCTTTAGTTACCAGCCTTAATCTGGCTACACAATTAATAATATCCGCTTCTGTCCCGGTCAAGCCCACTCTATTTCTCCCATTCCTCAGGATAGATGACGATATTGACGAAATTAAATACAGGCAAAGGCCCCGTATACATAAATTTCACCCTGTCTTTATGCTCTTCGCCTAAATCATCCATTATATTATCAAACTCTTTTTCCCTGCCTTTATCCACCAAAAAGGCGGCGTTCATAAACATCTCATCGCCTACGGTTTTATTGAGTTTATAATCAAAGGCTGTTCTTCTCAATGCGTCTACGATCCTTTCCGCCTCCTTCTCTTTCTTCTTTTCCAGAGCCTTCTCCACCATCTTGCCTACTTCCATTTTGGCCTGAATATTTTTCTTATTCCTGTCGTTTTGAATATCCTCTTTTGTTATTTTAATCGCCTTATTCTCGTCTACAACTTCTTTGAAAATTACATCCATATTCTTCCATACGCCTTTAACGCCCAGCTCTACTTTATGGTCCGCATCCCGTAACGCGTTCTTCAATTCTCTGTATCTTCTGCCCAGAAGATTCCTTATCTCATCGGCGTTTGAGGCGATAGTCCCGAACCTGACCGGAAGCACGCTGTCAAATTCCTTCATCACTTCCTCGATCACCCTTTGATGGGCAAGCATATTATCTGAGTTAACGGCAAATTTAGTTATGGCTTGGGCAATTGGAGGCCCAACCACGGCCCTCTGGCCAGTAGGATGGCTGCTCACAACCATGCTTAGATCCTCATAGCCGATGGTTAAGACATCGTCGAGCCTTCCGCCAATCCCTATAGGCCCAAAATTCCTTTCCTGAGATGTAGCGATAATACAATAGATATATTTTCCTTCTTTTTCCATCATTCCCTCACCCTCACTAACATCGCGTTCTCTTTAAATATTTGACCACTCGGGGAGTTTTTATTTCTATTCTTCCCCGAGGGGTCATCCTGAAGCCCGCCGCCACCAACGGCGGCAAAGGGCTGAAGGATCTTATCCTGTTGGCTTGCCTGCTCGAGGGCAACGCAGTAGTCAGCGATTATCTTATAGGCCCTATTTACTTCGTCGAATTCCTTTTCAGCACAAGGATTTTCTGGATTCCTGTCCGGATGAACAGAGAGCACCTGTCTGCGGTAGGCTTTTTTGAGCTCGTCCTTGTTTGTAATATCATCTAAAATCCCGAGCCTTTTCTTCGCCCAATCTATTTCTTCAAATTTCAGTTTCATTATCTCAAGGGTATAAAAACTATAAGACGGAAGCGGCCCTATACATCTAAAATTCAATTTCTCATTAAATTTAGCATTTAGCTCTTCTACTTTTTTATCAAAGCCTTCTCGTTTGTCTTTATCTATTAAAAAGGCAATATTAACCACCATTTTATCATCCATAAGTTCATGGGCCTTAAAATCCAGGCTCACTGTCTTTAGGGCTTCTTGTATTTGACAAACATAATTATCTCTTTTTCTGTCCAATTCATTCTTGAGCATAAAACCTATCTTCATCTGATCATCCGCAGTAATCCCTTTGGGATTGCTCAAAAGTTTCTCCTTAAACTCTTTTATCTCTTTTTCTTCTCCTGCTTCTTTAATGATAGAGGCTAAATCACCCCAGGTAGCGGTAATGTCAATTTCTATTTTATTGCTTATTCTTTCAAAAATCTCTTTTATGAGGTTGTATCCTTTACTTAGTATATCCCTGACTTCGGTTTCATCTTGAGCGATTGTCCCCAATCTCATAGGAATAATTGTATCTTGGGCGGTCATGATTCTTTCAATAACCGTTTGGTGGCCAATTAACAGCCTTGCCAAAACATCCTTACGCATATGGGTATAATCAACTATCTCAGAGTCCCTTACCAAGGCTGAGATGCCCTGATAGGCAATCGTATATACCCCGTTAGATTCGCTTTCTTCTAAAAGGAGTTCCTTCGGGATAGAAAGCTGCAGGCTTGCATTCGAATTTAAAATTCCGTAAATATACATTCCTTGCCTTTCCATTGTCATTGGAGCCGATAATCCTGTGTCATTGCGAGGAGCCGCAGGCGACGAAGCAATCTATAAAAGCGGGATTGCTTCGCCCCTTCGGGGCTCGCAATGACGATGCTGAACTATTTCTGTTCCGGTGGCTTCGGCTTTTTCTTGAAGATGCCGCCAAAAAACTTCTTAATGCTATCCACTAAACCCTTAATTAATTTTGCCATATTTAGATCCCCTTTCTTTTTTGCTCTGTTTTAATCACTAAGGCCAAAGCCTCTTCAAAGTGCCGTTTCGTAATTTTTAAATCTGTTCTCTGTTCTCTGTCATCTGTTCTCTGATTAATATATTCTCTTATCGCCAGCATTGCCGCCTTCCTGCATATAAATTCGATATCCGCTCCTACTTTACCTTCGGTTTTCCCGGCTAATTCTTTTAAATCCACTTCCTTAGTAAGCGGTTTATTCTTGGTATGTATCTTAAATATCTCCTTTCTGGTCTTCTCGTCGGGTTTCGGAAGCTCGAATAAAATATCGAACCTGCCGCTGCGCAATATGGCAGGGTCAACCAGATCGAGCCTGTTGGTAGCTGCCAGAACTACAACCCCCCTTAATTCCTCAATTCCATCCATCTCCGTCAGGAATTG
>JAUYOH010000094.1 GCA_030695925.1 Candidatus Omnitrophota bacterium | reverse complement strand
ACAGGGCCAGATACGTAAAGTTTAAGTTTACCCTCTTTGCGACTGCCGCAAACAATAACGTCTATTTTTACGCATGCTCTATCTTTATAAACGCTCCGTCAGTTCGGGTGGCTTGGGCCAAGGATGTCGCGATACCCATTGCCGGAAAGACCATAATATTCGGCGCGGGATTCAGTTTCCCGCCGAGAGTCAATACGGCGATCGTTAACGGCATAATAGGCATAATTATTTTAAGCGGTAAGACAAAAGACGAGATGACAGCGCGCGTCTACGATCTTGCCGGGGCTCCGATCGGGGCGGCCGAGATAGACTGGGAAGCGAAGGGATATTGATGGAAGGATATTGCATTACTTGTCAAAAGATTATCGCGATGAAGGATGTTAAGGCAAAGACCTTAAAGAATCAAGACAAGGTATACGAGGGCAAGTGCGAGGCCTGCGACACCGTAATTTACAAAAAAAGAGGTAACTGATGGAAAGGCATTATTTCGATCATAATCAGCCGCAAGGTTCGATGTCACTCATGAACCTGAGAAACAGTTTAAGGGCGCTCTTTCAAGGCGATATTATGCCTCTTCGGCCCAGGGCAAGCTTTATCATGGATGATATGGAATATGCGACCGATGGTCAGGCTCAAAGCGCGTGGAGTGGCGCCGGCTGCGCGGTCACTCATTCCGTAATAAAGCAGGAAGGGAATTTTGCTCTTCAAGTCGCGATAGACGCTACGCCCAACAGGCAGGTTACAAAGATTCAGGCGTTAGATCTATCGGCTTTCAAAGAGATTTTTTTATGGCAAAGATGCTCGGGGGTATCTCAAGGGTTCAGATTCTTTTTGGAGGACGGATCGGGCCATGTGAGTTATTGGCTTCTTACAAGCCACGCTACGGCGAATACGTGGAAAGAGGACACGCTCAATCTTGCCGCGCCGGACGGCAACAACGGATCGCCGGCTGTTTTGTCGAATATCACGGATTTCGGATTCTATGAGCTTCCCGCAAGTCAGACGTTTATCTTCGATACTATCAAGGCTCGATGCGGGATGAACGTGGCAATCGATTCATCCGATATAGGAAGTTTTTACAAGCAGGCGTATATAGGGGGCCAACCGATATCGATGACGGCGAAGTCTTCTCCGGTTATTACAGCGCCCGCCGCTAACCCGAGAATCGATATTCTTGTGGTTAATTCAACCGGGACGCTATCGTGGGTTATAGGTACGGAGGCAGCGAGCCCTGTTCCCAACTGGACAGGCATCCCTTCGGCAAGGATCCCGATCTGCCTTGTATATTGCA
>JAUYOH010000088.1 GCA_030695925.1 Candidatus Omnitrophota bacterium | reverse complement strand
GGGCGTGAATATTTCCCGCGGCACTATGATCACGCCTCAGGAGAAATTGGACAAAATAGAAAGAGCTGGCTGAAGTCAAAGAGCATTTACGGCTGGAAAAATTCCCCCATATATGGTGTGCGGGTTGCGGCCACGGGATTGTCCTCCAGGCTTCTTTACGGGCTGTTTTGGATTTAGATCTTGATAAAAATAAACTGGTGGTTGTCTCCGGTATCGGTTGTTCTTCAAGAGCTGTAGGTTATATCGATTTTGATACCCTGCATACCGCTCATGGCAGGGCAATACCTTTTGCTACGGGTATCAAAATAGCCAACCCCGCGCTTACAGTGCTTATTCTTACCGGAGACGGAGATATAGCCGCAATAGGCGGTAACCACCTGATCCATGCTGCCAGACGCAACATCGACCTTACGGTGGTAGTCTTTAATAACTACAACTATGGTATGACCGGCGGCCAATATTCACCCCTTGCCTGTGAGGGCAGTTTCGCCACTACCGCTTCCTACGGGCACATAGAAAGGCCTTTTGATATCTGTTCACTGGTCAGGGCCGCGGGAGCTACCTATATCGCGCGTTCTACCACCTATCATGCTTTGCAACTGCCAAAACTTATCGCTGACAGCATAGCACATCATGGTTTTTCTCTTGTCGAGGTCATTACCGGTTGCCCTACCTATTACGGTAAATTTAATGAAATGGCTAACCCCGTGAAAATGCTTGAATGGCAGAGGGACCATGCCGTAAATTTGAAACAATATCAAATCCTTTCCGAAGAAGAAAGGAAGGATAAGTTCGCTATAGGGTTGATTTATTCTGACCAAGCACCGGAATATACGGATGAATATACTAAACTTATTCAGAAGGCACAGGGTACCGCGCGAAACTCCTCCGAGTGAATCAGGGCATTTTGAGATAGTTTTAAGCGGTTCAGGAGGCCAGGGTATAGTCTTGGCGGGAAAAATTTTAGCCAAGGCCGCGGCGATTTACGATCAAAAAGAGGCGGTTATGTCGATATCATACGGCCCTGAGGCAAGGGGCGGCGCCTCTCGAGCCGAGGTTATTATCAGTTCCGCGAAGATCGATTATCCCAAGGTTATGCATACGGATATTCTTCTTACCTTGACACAGGAAGCCTTGGACAGATATGGAGATTTACTCGCGCCGGAGGGCCTTTTAATTGCCGATGAGACATTTGTTGAGCAGATCCCCCCTCGTTTTGCGAATGTTTTTAAGGCTCCTTTTTGCGCATTGGCCCTTAAGCTATTGGATGCGCCAATCGTAGCTAACATCATCGCTTTGGGCGCATTGGTCGCGATTACCGGCGTGGTATCAAAAGAGGCGCTCATCCGGGCAGTCTTAGAACATGCCCCCGAGAAAGTACTGATCTCGGATCGCCTGTCAGTGGATATGGGCTTTAAAGCGGTAAGAGATAGCGGTTTTCAATGGAGAGGTAAATGAAGATTCACGAATATCAGGCGAAAGGGATATTAAACTCGCAGGGCATTTCCGTTCCTGAGGGTATGGTAGTTGATAATACAAAAGCGGGCCAAAAAGCGGCGCAGAGCATGGGATTTCCTTTGGCGGTTAAAGCTCAGATTCATGCGGGAGGAAGGGGAAAAGCAGGAGCAATACGTATAGTCGCTGATATGGAAGAACTTAAAAAAGGGTTAGATGATATCCTGGGGATGGCGATAAAGGGGCTAACGGTAAAAAAAATCTTGATTGAGAAGGCCGTTAAGATACGAAAACAATTTTATCTGGGAATAATCGCAGACCGCGCAAGGCAAAGCAACGTCATCATAGTCTCCGGTGAGGGCGGGATGGACATAGAAGAGATCGCGAAGTTGTATCCTGAAAAGATAAAGAGGGTATCATTAAAGAGCCCGGATAAATTGGAGGATGAGAACATAAGCGGGCTTATGTCTTTTCTGGGATTGGCCGGTGAGATACGCGAGTCATTCGCGAAGATCGTGCGCGGGTTCTTTTCGGCATATATAAAGGCGGATGCCCAGCTTGCCGAGATCAACCCTTTGGTGCTTACTGAAGCTGACCAATTGATCGCCTGTGACGCAAAGATAATTATCGACGACAATGCCTTATTTCGGCACCCCGAACTCGAATTGTTTAAAGAAGAAGCTGAAGATAACGAGTTGGAAAAGGAAGCGCATAGGCGGAATTTGGCCTACGTAAAAATTTCAGGAGATATAGGCATAATCGGAAACGGGGCGGGTTTAGTGATGGCGACAATGGATGAGGTAAAACGTGCCGGAGGCAGCCCCGCCAATTTTCTTGATATTGGCGGAGGAGCGAAGAGAGAAGTGATGCAGAATGCCCTGGAAATAATTTATATGGATAAAGAGGTACGCGGGATTTTTATTAATATCTTTGGCGGCATTACCCGTTGTGATGAAGTGGCAAGGGGGATCATCCAAGTTCTTGAAAAGACGCCGTCATCTCTTCCGATTGTATTACGCTTGGCCGGCACTCAATGCGAAGAGGGAAGGCGGCTTCTGGGTAACAGCAATTTGATAACCGCGGAGGGCATGGAGGAAGGCGCAAATAGAATAGTCTCTTTGGTGAAAAGTAGATGAGCATTATTGTTGATGAGAATACAGCGGTAATCGTTCAGGGTATCACCGGCAGGGAAGGCAGCTTCCATACCCAGCTGATGCTTGAGTATGGGACAAAGATAGTTGCCGGGGTGACCCCGGGTAAAGGGAACACAAAGATTTTTGAAATCCCAGTTTTTGATAAAGTCAAGGAAGCGGTCAAAGAGACCGGGGCTAATGCCTCAGTTATCTTTGTGCCCCCTGCCTTCGCGTATGAGGCCATTCTTGAGGCGGCCGATTCTGGAATTAAACTTATCGTTTGTATCACCGAGGGAATACCCATTCAGGATATGCTTAAAGCCGTTAGCTTTGTAAGAGGTAAAGGCGCTAAATTAATAGGGCCTAATTGCCCGGGCCTTGTTTCGGTAGGCATTGGAAAGTTAGGTATTATACCCGGCTCTATTTTAAGCCAAGGGCCCGTGGGAGTGATGTCGCGCAGCGGCACTCTTACTTATGAGATAATCAATAATCTCACGCGTGAAGGAGTGGGCCAGTCTACCTGCATTGGCGTAGGGGGGGACCCCATCTTGGGGACGCGGTTTTCCGATATTCTGCCTCTTTTTGAAAATGACCCTAAGACGTCCTTAGTAGTAATGATTGGAGAAATCGGCGGTAGTGACGAAGAAGAGGCCGCCGGGTTTATAGTGAAGATGCGCAAGCCCGTAGTAGGGTTTATTTCAGGGAAGACCGCTCCCGCCGAGAAAAGAATGGGACATGCAGGCGCCATTATCTCCGGCAGTTACGGGACGGTTGAGTCTAAGGAGAGAGCTTTTAAAGAAGCCGGCGTTATCCTGGCCGAAAAAACCGGAGAAATCACCGGGCTGGTTAAAGATATTTTGAAGTAATCAGTTTGAGAGGAGGATGTATCATGATGGAAACAACTGGCCAATTTTCCAAAGAGGGAAAGATCGTAGATACCACTTTAAGGGACGGAGAACAAACCGCCGGGGTGGTTTTTTCAAATGAGGAGAAGCGTCAGATCGCTAACCTGCTTGATGAGGCGGGAGTATACCAGATCGAGGCTGGAGTTCCGGCGATGGGCGGAGACGAGAAAGAGGCGATAAAAAATATAGTAAATGACCGTCATAGAGCCAGCATACTGGGTTGGTGCCGAGCGGTAGCAAATGATGTAACCGAGGCTATCGATTGCGGCTTGGATGCGGTATGTGTTTCTATACCGGTTTCCGACATTCATATTGAAAAAAAGTTAGGTAAAACCAGAGCATGGGTCCATGAAAATATCGCCCGCACTATAAATTTCGCAAAAAGTCACGGACTTTATGTCTCTTGCAATGCCGAAGACGCCTCGAGGACCCGCATGGAAGATCTGATTACTTTTGTACGCATAGCTAAGGAAGCAGGCGCAGACCGTTTACGTTTCTGTGATACGGTAGGCGTACTTGGCCCCGCGCAAACTGCGGCTAAAATAGCTACCTTATTGAATGAGGTAGGCTTGCCTATAGAAGTCCATGCCCACAATGATTTTGGAATGGCCACCGCTAATAGTATCGCCGGTTTCAGGGCCGGGGCTGAATTTATCAGCGTTACGGTAAACGGCTTAGGCGAAAGGGCCGGAAACGCCGCCCTGGAGGAAGTGGTCATGGCGCTTAAATACGTAGAGAATAAGCCTGTTTCTTTTGATATCTCAAAGTTAAAGGCATTATCCGAGTTTGTGGCCAAAGCCTCGGGAAGGGAAATACCCTTAAGTAAGCCTATCGTGGGCAAAAACATCTTTACTCACGAAGCAGGCATACAAGTAGACGGCTTGGCGAAAGAGCCGGCTACCTATGAAGTATTTCATCCCTCTGAGATAGGCGGAGAGCGGCAAATTGTAGTCGGAAAACATTCGGGTAAAAATAGCCTACAGGCAAAGTTTAAAGAATTCGGCATCGATTTAGATGAACGTCTGGCGGAAAAGATATTAAAGGTGGCGAGGGAAAAGGCCGTGGAAGTCAAACGGTCCCTATTCGATAAAGAGCTTATGTATATATATTACAGCGAAACTAAAGAAGGTTAATATGAATGTCTATATCGCCGCGACCCGGCAGAATGACGGGAAAACTATGGTCTCTTTAGGGCTCCTTAGCGCGTTGCGTAAAAGGGTAAAGAGCATAGGGTATATAAAGCCGGTGGGACAGCACTATCAGATGATCGGTGGCAGGATGATCGATAAAGATGCCGTGCTGATGAAAAAGATATTCGGTTTTAAAAGTAACCTGTCTTATATGAGCCCCATCGCCATACCGGGCGGTTTTACCGAAAACTATATACTTAGAGGCAAGCAGTCAGTTTTGATAAATAAAGTTAAGCGCGCCTATAATAATTTAGCCAAGGAACACGATTTTATACTTATCGAAGGAACCGGCCATGCCGGCGTGGGCTCCATATTTGATATGTCCAACTCCGAAGTGGCCTCTCTTTTAGGGGCAAAAGTCATTATTGTCAGTTGCGGCGGGATAGGCAGGCCTATCGATGAGATTATGCTCAATCGGGCTAAATTCGATATTCAAGGAGTCGAGATTTTAGGCGTCATTGTCAATAAGGTGAGAAAGGATAAATACGATAAGATCAATTCCCTGATAAGAAAAGGTTTGGCTAAAAAGAATATGGAAGTTTTGGGAGTAATTCCCTTTGAAGAGGTGCTTTCTAATCCCACTATCGCAGAATTGTTAGAGGACTTGGACGCCAAGCTTATCTGCGGCAAAAAAGGTTTAAATAACGTTGTGGAGCGTTTTGTTATCGGAGACGTAGTGGCCCATGAAGCCCTGGAGCATCTTGCCGGAGGGACACTTTTAATTGTTCCCGGTAATCGTGAAGATTTTATCTTTTCCGTTCTCAGCGGCTGGGTATTAGGGACTACTAAACGGTATCATATCTCAGGGATCATCGCTACATACGGTAAAAAGCCTCCCAAAAAAGTAATTGAAATTATCGAGAGGGCAAATATCCCGCTGTGCGTGGTTAAAGAAGACTCCTTTTCCACCGCCCGCGAAATCAGCAATATGATTTTTAAATTGCGCGCGGAAGATAAAGAGAAAATCAAAAAAATAGAGGTGTTGATAGAAAAGTATGTGGATGTGGATAAGATCTTTAATATGGTCAGTAAAAGGAAAGGATGATTATGGGCGCAAAAAAAATCCTTATTATTGACGATGATGTTGATTTTGTGGAGTCTACGAGGGTAGTTTTGGAGGCAAAAGGCTATAAAGTATCTTCGGCAGGAAACAAGGAAGCAGGCCTTGAGAAAGTTAAGCAAATTTCTCCCGATCTTATTCTCATGGATGTGATGATGGAGAAGATGAGCGATGGTTTTGACCTTACCAGGAAGCTTAAGAGTGAGGAGAAATATAAAGATATTCCTATTCTTATGCTAACCTCTATAGGGGAAAAAACAGGCTTTGAATTTTCTGATGTCGCAGGCGACAAAACTTGGCTGCCCGTAGATGATTATGCGGAGAAGCCTATCGCGCCGGATAAATTAATTGCTAAGCTGGAGAAACTACTTTTAACCAGCAGATAGTCTAAGGAGGCGAGGATGTTTGTTTGGTTATTTCACAGGATAAGCGGGATTGTACTTTTTGTCTTGATCGGGCTTCAGATTATAACCGGTTATGTATTGGGCGGAGAATTAACGACGCCCTGGCAGAAGGCGTTCGCCAATATCCACAGGATACAAGCCATAAATTTATCGATACTCTTCCTTTTTATATTCCATGCGTTTTACGGCGCAAGGACGATACTGATCGACTTAGGGATAAAAAAAGAAAAATTCCTCTTTTGGTTTTTTACGATCCTTGGAATCTTAATTTTCTGCGTCGGCACATATTTCATCCTTACAAAGGTCCCGATAAAGGCTATTTAAAATGATTTCACACGATATATTGATTGTAGGCGGAGGTCTCGCCGGCCTCAGGGCGGCAATTGAGGCAAAATCCCAAGGGCTCGACTGCGCCGTCATTTCAAAGGTCCATCCTTTAAGGTCCCATTCCATAGCCGCGCAGGGCGGCATCAATGCGCCTCTGGCAAATGCGCCGGACGGCAGAGACGATTCGATAGAAAAACATACCTTCGATACGATCAAGGGCTCCGATTATTTAGCCGACCAGGATGCGGTCGAGATCATGTGCAGCGAAGCCCCGAAAATAGTCTACGAGATGGAACATTGGGGCACTCCGTTTTCGAGATTTGATGACGGTAGAATTGCCCAAAGGCCTTTCGGCGGCGCGGATTTTCCACGGACCTGTTACGCCGCGGACAGGACAGGACACGTCCTGTTGCATACCCTATATGAACAGGCGGTTAAGCTCGGGGTAAGAGTTTACGAAGAGAGGACAGTGGTTTCGCTCTCCGTAAAGGACGGACATTTCGCGGGCTTGATCGCGTTGAATTTGTTAAACGAAGAATTTGAGATTTTCGAAGGCAAGGCTTGCGTATTCGCGACAGGCGGCTACGGAAGAGTCTATTTGAAGTCCACCAACGCGTTGATCAACACCGGCTCAGGGATCGCCGTATGTTACAGGGCAGGGGTCGTGATAAAAGATCTGGAATTCGTGCAGTTTCATCCCACATGCCTGTTTGGCACTAATATTTTGATTACGGAGGGCGCTCGCGGCGAGGGAGGTACTCTCTCTAACGCCAAGGGTGAGCGGTTCATGCAGCGTTATGCCCCCGGGAAGATAGAATTGGCTCCGCGGGATATCGTTGCCAGGTCGATACAGACCGAGATCGAAGAGGGAAGGGGCCTTGAAGGCGGATATGTAAATTTGGATTTAAGGCATCTCGGAAAGAAGAAAATTTTGGAGCGCCTGCCCGCAATAAGGGATATCGCGATCGATTTCGCCGATTGCGACCCGATAGATAAGCCCATTCCGATACTGCCGGCGCAACATTATTCTATGGGCGGGATCTCGACGAATGAAAAGGCGCAGACCGAGGTCAGCGGGCTGTTTGCCGCGGGCGAGTGCGCATGCGTCTCCGTGCACGGGGCGAATAGATTGGGCGGAAATTCATTGCTGGATACGATCGTATTCGGCAAGATAGCCGGAGAAGAGGCAGCGTTTTTCATTAAAGGTTCTCAGAAATCACAGGGAGAAAACAAAACAATCTTAAACGATGAGTTAAGGCGGATCGAAGAGAAAGGAAAAACTTTCATTAAACGGGAAAAGGGAATTCCCTTGACCGAAATCCGGGATGAACTTCGGAAGACCATGACCGAAAAAGTCGGCATATTCCGAGAGGAGAAACAGCTTAGGGATGCCGTATCGAAGATAGAAGAGCTTAAGTCAGAAGCGAAGCAGTTGTTCATAGGCAAAACTAATAACGGCGTAAATCAGACCCTCGCCAAGGCATTCGAGTTTGAAGGCATGCTCGACCTCGCGGAAATCATAACCAAAGGCGCGCTGCAAAGGACCGAATCAAGAGGTTCCCATTTTAGAAGGGATCATCCTAAAAGAGACGATGAAAAATGGCTTAAACACACTATAGCCAGATTTACCGAAAGCGGTCCCGCTTTCGAATATTCTAAGGTCAAAATTACCAGATATGAGCCCAAAGAGAGGAAATATTAAGTGGCCTCATATATTTTTAAAATATTGAGGTTCAGCCCGAAAACGGATTCGATGCCGCATTTTGAGCAATATAGAGTGGAATTAGACCCGTCAGATTCGGTACTGGAAGGGATCCTTAAGATTCAGGATGAGATCGACCCGTCGTTGGCATTCAGATATTCCTGCCGCGGCGCCGTATGCGGTTCCTGCGCGATGGTCATAAACGGGAAATTCAATTTAGCGTGCAGGTCGCTCGTAAAGAACATCAAGGCCGAAGAGATCGTTCTCGAGCCGCTGCCGAATCTCGAAATCGTAAAGGATTTAATGGTTGACTTGCAGCCTTTTTGGAAAGCGTATGAGAAGATAAAGCCTTACCTGATACCTAAAGTTATTCCCGAAAAAGAAAATCTGGTCAGACCCAAAGAAGAAAAGGCGATAGATAATTTTATAAACTGCGTCTTATGCGCCTGTTGTTACGGTTCTTGTCCGGTAGTGACGAGGGATGAAAAATATTTAGGGCCGGCGGCTTTGGCAAAGCTCTTTAGGTTCGCCGGCGACATACGCGATAAAGGCCATACCGATGTGCTCGATGAAATAGATACCGAGAGCGGTACGTGGGGTTGCGACACCGTATTTAAGTGCGTTGAGGCCTGTCCCAAAAAAGTAAGGCCTACAGACGGGATAGAGGCGTTGCGCCGCAAGACCGTTATCCGAAAATCAAAGAGATTAATAGGCGTAAAATGAAATTAAAAGAATCGCTTTTTACAAGACGGGAATTTTTGAATTGGTCCTTGACCGCATCCCTGACTGCTTTATTCGCGACGGCTGTCGGGCCGGTATGGCGATTCGTGTTTCCCGGTGAGGTAGGACCTGAACCGGCCGAAGTCGAGCTAAAGGACTTTCCTGAGTTGTCTCCGGGAAGCGGTAAGATATTCAGGTTCGGAAAGCACCCCGCGATAATGATCAAAGCCCCGGACGGGAAATTAAAGGCATTTACGGCGGTATGCACACATTTTGAATGTACCGTCCAATATAAGGGCGATACAAATCAGATCTGGTGCGCGTGCCATAACGGCCTCTACGATATCAACGGCAGGGTCGTATCCGGGCCGCCGCCAAAGCCCTTGGAAGAATACGATGTTGCCGTCGAGAAGGATAAGATCATAGTATCCAGACGCGGCGTGCCTAAAGTGGAAAAGCCGAAAGAAAAGGCATGATTAATTTAAAAAAATGGTTTTACGAAAGGACCGGGATCGAGGTCATACTTGGTTTTCTGAAGAAGAAACAGGTCCCCGACCACAAATATACGTTTTGGTATTATCCCGGCAGCATCTTACTTTTTTTGATAATAGTCCAGATCATAACCGGCTGCCTTTTGCTTTTGTATTATAAGCCCACGATGGAGACCGCGTATGAGTCGGTTTCGTTCATAACCAAATATCTTCCCTTCGGTTCTTTTTTGCGCTCACTGCATACCTGGTGCTCGAATTTAATTATCGCAATAGCATTTATCCATATGTTCTCTACTTTTTTCCTGAAATCATATCGTCCTCCCAGAGAGATTATTTGGATCAGCGGAACGTTCCTTATGTTCATATTGTTGACATTCGGGTTTTCGGGATATCTTCTGCCGTGGAATGAGCTGTCGTTGTTCGCGACAAGTGTCGGCACGCAGATAGCGGGCTCGATGCCGATAATCGGGAAATACCTTTTGCTCTTTCTCCGCGGCGGGGAATATATCTCGGGCGATACCCTGACCAGATTCTTCGCCTTGCATGTCATAATCCTGCCTTTGGTTTTACTTGCGTTGGCCGCTATTCATGTATCGCTCATTCAACACCATGGGATGAGCGTTCCGCCGTCGGTAGAATCAAGTCCGGCGAGAAAAAAGGATATACCTTTCTACCCGGATTTTCTGCTATACGACTTAATTAATTGTCTGTTCGTATTTTCAGGTTTAGTGATCCTGGCTTTATTTTTGCCGAAGGAATTAGGCATAAAGGCGGATCTATTGGCTCCCGCTCCTGCGGGCATAAAGCCCGAATGGTATTTTCTGTTTATGTTCGAGACGTTAAAATTGATCCCAAGCAAGATATTGTCTTTTGAAGGAAAACAGCTTGGCGTGATTATATTCGCATTGGGAGCCGTATTTCTGATCTGCATCCCGTTTTTGGACAGGTGGTCCGCGAAGAACAAAAGAAGCCCTTTGTTCACATTGATCGGATTCGGGATTTTAATCTACATTTTCGCGATGACGGCGATTTCATATTTAGGTAAATGAGATGGAACTGAAGGCATTATTATTCAGCTTATTAGGTTCGGTATGGATTTTGAGCCTGTTCATTATAATAGCGCTCATTGTCCGTGCGAAGCTTAACGAATTGAAACGTCTAAGGGAAATGAAATACCATAAACAAAAGGAGATCGAGAGGCGGGGTTAATGGCTGTCAACTGTGGGTTAGTCTGACAGGTATTGATTAATAGTGAGGCCGGGAGGTTACAATGAAAAAAGCCAAATATATATCAGAGTCGGAGACGATACTGTCTGAAGTGATGATGCCGATGTATGCGAATCATTACGGCAGTGTGCATGGCGGGACGATTTTGAAATTGGTCGATGAGGCGGCCTTTGTGGCCGCCACCAAACACGCGAGGAAGAATGTCGTGCTGGCATCCATGGACCATATAGTATTTAAACACCCCGTCAATATCGGGGACATGCTTAACATAAGGGCCCGTCTTTGTCATGTGGGACACAGTTCCATGGATATCGAGGTCGAGATCGAGACGGAAAAGTTGAAAGAAGGTAAGGTGCTTAAAATAGGATCAGCGCATCTTACGATGGTAGCCTTGGATGAACGCGGCAGGCCTACCGGAGTCCCGAAGATTATTTTAAAGACATCTAATGAAAGGATAAAGAGCAAGCAGGCCTTTGCCAGAAGAAAAGAGAGATTAGTTAAATAATTGTCCAAATACCGGGAAAGATTGAATAATATACTGTTTCGGCCGTGGAAAGAACTCAAAAGCCTGCAGAATAGGATACTCCATCGTTTCATCACCAGACATCTCTACCCTTTTAGCCCCCATTACCGGAAGCTTTTTGACGAAAATAAAATAGATCCCCGGAGAATAAAGACAGTAGATGACCTTAGAGCGATACCTTTCAGCTCAAAGGATAGTTTCTTTGATGCGCAGAGCGAAGACCTTGCGAAAGGAACCCTTGCCTTCTGCCTGCAGCCAAGCGAAGAGGCGCTCAAAAAATATCTTCCTAAAACAGAGCTCATAAAATTCCTATGTTTAAATACATTAAGAGGGAAGGACTGCGTCAGGAACAGGCTGGAGAAAGAATACAAACCAATTTTTCTCACGGCTACGGCAGGCACCACAAACAAACCCATATCTTTTCTCTATACAAATTACGATATAGACAACCTCTATATATACGGTAAAAGGATACTGGAGATCATAGGCATAAATAAAGAGAGGGCAGCCGTAAATGTCTTTCCGTACGCCCCGCACCTTGCCTTCTGGCAGACCGTATTCAGCGGTATCGCGGCGAACGTGTTTATCCTAAGCACGGGAGGAGGCAAGACCCTCGGCACAGAGGGCAACATCCGCTCCATACTTAAGGTAAAACCGGAATTTTTGATCGGCGTGCCGAGTTACGTATACCATCTCTTGAAAATGGCGCGGGCGGAAAATCTTGATATGAATTTCCTGAACAGGGTCGTCTTAGGCGCAGGCCGGGTTCCCGCCGGATTTAAATCGAAGATCTGCGATCTCCTAAACGAGATGGGCGCCTCCGACGTAAGGATCATGGGGACATACGGTTTTACCGAAGCGCGTTGCGCATGGAGCGAATGCCCTACGGCTATAGATATCTCAAGCGGTTATCATACGTATCCCGATAAGGAGGTCTTTGAGGTGATCGATCCCGATACGGGCGAGGTAAAAGGGGAAGGCGAGGATGGGGAATTGGTCTATACCTGCATAGACGGCCGGGGCAGCTGCGTCATCCGTTATCGCACGGGAGATTTTGTCAAAGGCGGGATAACCTATTCTCCCTGTCCGCATTGCGGCAGGACCGTTCCCAGGATCTCCAGCGATATAAGCCGGACTTCGAACATAAAAAACCTCCAGCTCTCCAAGATAAAGGGCACGCTGGTCAATATAAACGACCTGGAGTGCCTTCTGGATAACAAAAAAGAGATAGACGAATGGCAGATCGAGATAGTGAAAAAGGATAACGATCCTTACGAGGTCGACGAATTGATACTCTATATCTGTCCTTTTGGCGATGTCAATAGGGAAGAATTCGCGCATCGTTTAAATGACAACGTCCTTTCCGCCACTGAAGTTACTTTTAATAAGATTATTTTTGTTTCAGCCGACGAGATCCGCAAGAGAATAGAGATAGAGTCGGCGGTCAAGGCCAAGAAGATCGTAGATAAACGTCCGGCAGCATAAATAACCCCTCACCTTAATCCTCTCCCCAAAGGGGAGAGGGAAGGGTGAGGGGGTAAGTTGAGGAGATCTCGTATGGGAAGAATAGCTATAGTCGAAGGCGTAAGAACGCCGTTTGTCAAAGCATGGACGCTTTTTGAAGATATCCCCGCCCAGAGACTGGGGGCTATCTGTGTGCGCGAGCTCTTGGAGATAACTCACCTTAATCCGGATCTTGCCGATGAGGTTATATTCGGGGCTGTCGTCCAGCCCGTCGAGGCATCCAACGTCGCGCGAGTGATAGGCCTCTATGCGGGCATACCGAAAGATAAGAGGGCATACACGGTCAGCAGAAACTGCGCCTCGGGACTTGAATCGATAACGAGCGCGTTCGAGAAGATCAGGTGCGGTTTAGATGAGATAGTCATTGCCGGCGGAGCGGAGTCGATGAGTAATATCCCGCTTATTTTCGGAAAAGATATAACTAAAATATTTACGGGATTGAACAAGGCGAAAAATCTCGCGGAAAAAGTCAAACTGTTTTCTCAAATAAGGCCGCGTCATTTTAAACCGGTCGCGGGATTGGCACTCGGGCTTACCGACCCTGTCTGCGGGCTTAATATGGGGCAGACTGCTGAGGTTTTAGCCAAGGAGTTCGGTATAACCAGAGAGGAACAGGACGAGTTTTCGCTCATGAGCCATAAAAGGGCGATCTCCGGCCGGATGAGACTGCGGGAGGAGATAGTGCCGGTCATGACCGGACGTGATTACAATATAGTAGTCGAGGATGATAATGGTCCGCGTGAAAATCAGACTATCGAGGCATTGTGTAGACTCAAGCCATATTTCGAGAGACACACGGGCACGGTCACGGTAGGCAACTCATGTCAGGTTACAGACGGCGCCTGCGCGGTCCTGATCATGGAGGAGGAAAAGGCAAAAGCGATGGGCTATGAGCCGTTAGGATATATACGCGCTTATACTTATATAGGGCTCGAACCGCACAAGATGGGGTTAGGGCCCGCCTACGCTATCCCCGGCGTGTTGAACAAGGCAGGGCTTAAATTGAAAGATATGGACTTAGTCGAGATAAATGAGGCATTTGCCGCCCAGGTACTCGCCTGCATAAAGGCCCTCGCCTCAAAAAAATTCGCTGAAGAAAATTTTTCCGCTTCAGAGGCGATTGGCCAGGTAGATATGGAGAAGCTCAATGTAAATGGAGGCGCGATAGCCCTCGGCCATCCTGTCGGCGTCTCGGGTTCGCGATTGGCCTTGACGCTATTGAAGGAGATGAAGCGGCGAAACGCGCGATTCGGCCTTGCCTCTTTATGCGTGGGCGGCGGACAGGGCGCAGCAATTATCTTAGAACGGTGAGTGATATGAGCGCATTGAATTTACGGATAGAGAAGGATATGGCGATAATTGAATTCGACCAGCCGGATTCTAAAGTCAACGTATTAAATAAGGATACGATGCGGGAACTGGACGCAGCGATCGATGCGGTTCTTGGCAAGTCTGAGATTAAAGCGCTGCTTATCGTGAGTAAAAAAGAGGGCATATTTATTGCCGGCGCCGATATTAAAGAGGTAGAAGATATAACTTCTGCCGGCGACGCCAAAGAGAAGGCGGAAAAGGGCAAGGCGATCTTGGATAAGATTAATAATTCAGGCCTAGTCACCGTTGCCGTCATAAACGGTGTTTGTCTCGGAGGCGGATTGGAGCTTGCGCTCGCCTGTAAATACAGGGTCGCGGGTTTCAGCGATAAGGTTAAGCTCGGGCTTCCCGAGGTAAAGCTGGGCATTATTCCGGGTTTCGGCGGGACACAAAGGCTTCCGAGGATAACAGGGTTAACGCGCGGCCTCAATATGATCCTTTCCGGAGAGATGATCTCGGGAAAGGATGCCCTGAAATGCGGGCTTGTCGATAGGTTATTCCCGGAGGTCAGGCTCGTTGAGGATTCTATCGAATTTACGCGCGGTATTTTACAAAAGACTGTCCATACCGGAAGAAGAGAGAATAAAAAACTCTTTTTTGTATTATTAGAGGATACGCCGTTCGGCAGGGCTATCCTTTTTTACCAGGCCAGGAAGAACGTCTTAAAAAAGACAAAAGGATTTTATCCCGCGCCGCTCAAGGCGATCGAGGTGATAAGGCGCACTTACGGCAAGGATTTTAAGGCGGGGTCCCGTATAGAGTCCGAGGCGTTCGGCGAATTAGCCGTTACAGACGTATCAAAGAACCTGATAAAGGTCTTTTATTTAAATGAGGAATTCAAAAAACTGCCTTGGGTCGCCGCGGACATAAAGCCGGATAAGATAGATAAATGCGGGATAATAGGGGCGGGGGTAATGGGTGGGGGCATAGCGCAGCTGGTAAGTTTTTACGATATACCGTCAAGACTGAAAGATATCAATTACGAGGCGCTGAAGTCGGCCCTCAGGACCGCCAAAGGGCTTTTCGACTACGCCGTTAAAAAGAAGATACTCAGACAGCATCAGGCGGATCATAAGATGGGCCTGATCTCTCCAACGACGACTTACAGGGGTTTTGAGAATACGGGTATAGTCATCGAGGCGGTGGTCGAGGATCTGAATATTAAGCAAAAAATATTCAAGGAATTAAGCCAAGTCGTTTCGCCGACGACGGTACTGGCATCGAATACCTCGTCGCTGCCCATAATCGATGTGGCCCAGGCCGCTGACCATCCCGAGAGGGCGGTAGGCCTGCATTTCTTCAATCCCGTCCACCGTATGCCGCTTGTCGAGGTGATAAGATCGGAAAAATCCGGTGACCGCGCGCTTGCGACAACTATAGCGTTCGCGAGAAGAATAGGCAAGGTCGTGATAGTGGTAAAGGACGTGCCTGGATTTTTAATAAACAGAATACTGCTTTCCTACATGAACGAGGCAGGGTTCTTATTTGAAGAGGGGATGGATATAAGATGCATCGATAGGATAGCCCGGGACTTCGGTATGCCGATGGGACCGATAGAGCTTGTAGACGAGGTAGGCATCGACGTGGGCTACAAGGTTGCTAAGATGCTGGAGAGTTCTTATGGCCCAAGGATGCGCGTCGCTCCCGTACTTGAAAAAGTCAAAGAGAAAGGCTTATTTGGCAAAAAGTCGAAGGCGGGTTTCTATCTTCATAAAGGCAATAAAAAAGAGCCTAATCCGGTTATCTATGGCCTGGTCGGCTCATCCCGGCCCGGACGTATTTCTGATGAGACTGCACTCAAGAGAATGATCTACATCATGGTGAATGAAGCGGCAAGATGTCTCGAAGAAAAAGTTGCGGATAGGCCGCAAACGGTGGATATCGGCATGATCATGGGTACGGGGTTTCCTCCTTTTCGCGCCGGATTATTACGATACGCTGATTCCGTGGGCATCGGCAATATAATAAAAGACCTCGAGAATTTTGAAAAAGGATTGGGCGAGCAGCGTTTTAAACCTTGTAATTACCTCATCGATATCCGGGATAAAAGGGGAGGGTTTTATGGAACTGTTTGATAAACGTATGGGTAAGGAGAAGGTAGAGTCTCTGGAACTTGCCGAAGCATCACGCCAGCAGGAATGGAGATGCCCCAGTTTCGTAGCCTGCCTTTTCCAGGGCAGGGTGTCGTGGGGTATTATCCATCCTTTTCCCGAGCAGTCGAAAGAGGATAAGGAGGAAGGGGATGATTTTTTAAAAAAGGTCGAGGAATTCCTAAAAGCAAATCTGGACCCTGACGAAGTAGATGTGACGCGGGAGATACCCGAAAAGGTCATTAAGGGATTATGTGATATGGGCGCGTTTGCCGTAAAGATCCCGAAAGAATATGGCGGTCTGGGATTTGGGCAGGTGAACTACAGCCGCTTTATCCATCTTCTGGGAAGCTACTGCGGTTCGACCGCGGCCCTTATTTCGGCGCATCAGTCTATCGGTGTTCCCCAGCCCCTTATACTTTTTGGTACCGAAGAGCAAAAGAAGAAGTACCTCCCGAGGTTCAGACAGGGAGCCATATCAGGCTTTGCCCTTACTGAATCTGAGGCCGGCTCCGACCCGCGCACGATAAAGACCACAGCGACGCCTATAGAGGACGGCAAATATTATTTACTTAACGGAGAGAAGCTATGGTGCACAAATGGCAACATAGCCGACGTATTGGTCGTAATGGCCGCAACACCGCCAAAGATAGTTCATGGAAAAGAGAGGAAGCAGATAACCGCTTTTATCGTTGAGACCAAATCCGAAGGATTCGAAGTAGCCTATCGCTGTAAGTTCATGGGCCTTAACGCGATCCAGAACGGCGTGATCAAATTCAATAACGTGAAGGTGCCGAGGGAGAATATCATTCTGGGCGAAGGGCAGGGCTTGAAGTTAGCGTTACTTACGCTTAATTCCGGCCGATTGAGCCTGCCGGCAGCGGTAACCGGCATGAGTAAATGGTGTTTGTGGGTCGCGCGGACGTGGGCGAAGGAAAGGAAACAATGGGGCGCGCCTGTCGGCGAACACGAGGCTGTTGCGTCAAAGATCTCTTCGATATCGGGCGCGGTCTTTGCCATGGATGCGATGACGTGGCTTGTATCGCACATGGCGGATGACAAACGACTGGATATACGTATGGAGGCCGCTATAGCGAAACTCTTTTGCACGGAAGAGAGTTGGAAGGTTGTGGACAGCACCCTTCAGATCAGGGGGGGCAGGGGTTACGAAACAGGGCCGTCTTTGAAGGGCAGGGGTGAGGCCGCTTTTCCCGTAGAAAGAGCGATGCGCGACTCCAGGATAAACACGATACTCGAAGGGACCAGCGAGATCATGCATCTTTTCATAGCCAGAGAGGCGCTCGATTCCCATCTCAGTAAGATCAAATATTTTATGGATCCCGAGGTCACTGTATTCCGAAAGGCGTCGGCGGCAATTCCCGTATCTTTCGGTTATATGATCTGGTACCTGCAGTTATGGCTTCCGCCTTTCGGTAACAGGTTTAAATTAGTCAAGCCGCTGGATGACCATATGTATTTTGTCCAGGTTACCGCTAAACGTCTCGCCAGGGAATTGTTTCACAAGATGGCCCTTCATCAACAGAAGCTTGCCCAGAAACAGAATATATTGAACAGATTTGTGGATATAGGCGCCGACCTTTTTGCCGTCTCCTGCGTATGCTCTTACGCGGACAGCCTTCATAAAAAAGGAGAAGTGAAAGACGCCTTAAAGCTCGCGGACCTCTTCTGCCGTCAAACAAGAAGGCGTATATTGGGCCGCTTTAAGGACGTCTCCCATAACGATGACAGATCGTCCTATTCCGTAGCGAAGAAGCTCCTTAATGGTGATTATGAATGGCTCGAGGATGATATCATTAAAGGAAGATGAAAAGTCGGGCAAATTACCCATCTCCCCAAGATTTTACCTACCTAAAAAAATACTTGACATTCTGAAATTTCAATGTATACTCTACTAAGTTAGTAGAGATTATAGGGAAGGGGATAATCTATATGAAAATAACCTATAAAGGCGATTACGCGTTAAAAGCTATTTTGGATTTGGCGTTGAATTACGGAAGATTGGTAACCATTCATGAGCTGGCCGCGCGGGCAGATATGCCCCTGAAATTCCTGGAACAGGTCTTATTGGATCTGAAAAAGGGTGGTTTTGTGGAGAGCAGGCGCGGCAAAGTAGGGGGTTATCTTTTAGCCAAACACCCCTCACGGATAAAACTGGGAGAGGTAATAAGATTTATGGATGGGCCCATTGAACCTATCGCCTGCGTGGAAAAAGGATATTCCGGCTGTGACAACGTATACAGGTGTGTTTTTAGAAAAGTATGGCAGCAAGTAGCGCAATCGATCTCCGATATAGTAGATACCGTTACCTTTGAGGATTTGGCTAATCAGGCAAAATCGGCGAAGGAAGAGCCGGTTTATTCTATATAAACAATAAACTAGCAAAGGAGGAAGGCAGGCAATGAGTTTACTGGACAACAAGGATGATTTGAAAGAATTGGTTGAAAATCTGAATTTTAAAGAGAAGGTCGACAGGTCGCTTCAGCTTATAAGAGAGGCTTATGGCAAATATGGCGACGGTTTGGTCGTGGCCAACAGCCTTGGCAAGGATTCTGTGGCAGTATGGGATCTGGCAAAGAAGGTAAGTCCCAAGATACGAGGTTTTATAGTAACGACCAGATTTAAGCCGGAAGAGACGATTAAATTTATGAATGATGAAGTGGCAAGATGCCCCGAGTTAAAAGTGTATAAAAACGATGCGCCTATACCGGAAAAACTTTATGAAACCGAGCCTGACAAGTGCTGTGATATTCTTAAAGTCGAGCCTGTCCAAAGGGCCGTAGAAGAGATGCATGTCAAATGCTGGGTTACGGGTCTGCGGTGTACCGAAGGCAGGACCCGCGTCGACTTTAAGGAAGTCGAGAAGAGAGACAAAGATTTAGTCAAGCTCAACCCGATACTTATCTGGAAAGAGCGGGAGGTTTGGCAGTATTTGGCGCTTTATCGCGTGCCGGTCAATCCTTTATATGGGCAGGGGTACAGGTCGTTAGGTTGCGCGCCTTGCACTAAGATAACCAATGATGATAACGAACGCGCCGGCCGTTGGATCGGCACAAGTAAGTGCGGCGGAGAATGCGGAATACATACCCGGCCGTTAAAGGTAAATACGGATGGCGACGGGATTTAAACGAGGCGAAGCGAGGGATCTCTAGTGATTGACTATTTTCTTTTAGCTTTTGTCGTCATATTTTTCGCGATTAATATGGGCGCGAGCGGTATCGCGCCCTCTTTTGCCGCGGCTTGGGGCGGAAAGTTTATAAAAAAGAGGAAGGCCCTGATATTTTTTTCCGTCCTCGTTGTTTTAGGCGCTGTCGTTTTGGGAAAAAATGTCGCTCTTACTATAGGCAAGAGTTTAATACCTCAGGAATTCATGAGTTTTAGAACAGTTTTGATCATCCTGACGTCGGCGACATTAAGCCTTTTTTTAGCCAATGTCTTAAAGATCCCTCAGTCGACAAGCCAGGTCACGGTAGGGGCGGTCGTGGGGGCGGGATTATATTTTAAGCATCTTTATGTAAAGACGCTCCTTGTAAAGATACTTCCGATGTGGATTCTGTTGCCCGCGCTATCTTATATACTGACATTTCTGTTATACAGACGGGTCTATCCGCCCGAGCACGACAACCTTCATATTTACCAGAAGATCTTCGCTAATGAAAAAAAATTGCGGTTGTCTTCTGTGATAGTCAGCTGTTATGTCGCTTTCGCTATCGGGACGAATAATGTCGCGAACGCGGTGGGGCCTTTATTCGGTGCGGGAATCTTAAGTATAGGGTGGGGCTTGATATTGATCGGCCCTTTATTCGGAATAGGCGCCTGGTTGATGGGTAAAGGCACGCTTGAGACCGCCGGCCTTGAGATAGTGCCGTTGGGGCTTTTTTCCAGTACCTTGGTTTCCTTTGTCACGGCCACACTACTTATCTTCGCTTCTATCTTAGGGATACCGCAGTCTCTGGTGCAGCTTAACATGGCTTCGATCTTCGCGATCAGTTCAATAAAGAACGGCCATAGATATACGCTGGATCGACATATAGCCAGAAAGACATTTGTCGTCTGGGCAATTACGCCACTGCTTTCTACGGCGATGTCATATTTGTTATTGACTTTATTTGTAAGGTGAGGCGATGGCGGGAAAAAAAGTATTGACGAATTTGGAATTAAAGCGGTATCACCGCCAGATCTTGCTGGACGGCTGGGGCGCGGAAGGCCAGGAAAAACTAAAAAAGGCGTGCGTCTTTATTGCGGGCGCCGGCGGTCTCGGAAGCCCTGTTGCGATATATCTGGCGGCTGCGGGAATTGGCAAGCTGCGCGTGTGCGACTATGATACGCTGGAGATATCAAACCTAAACCGGCAGATACTGCATACCCATACTCGCATAGGGAAATATAAGGCGCTTAGCGCGAAGACGACATTAAAGAGAATAAACCCGCATGTAGAGGTAACCGCCTTTTATAAAAAGATAGACGAAAAAAGCGTTGCCGAATTGGTAGGCGATAGCGCGTTGATAGTTGATTGCATGGATAATTTTCAAACGCGGTATATCTTGAATGAATTTGCGATAGAGCGTAGGCTGCCTCTGGTGCACGGAAGCGTATGGGGCTTGGAAGGCAGGGTGGCTACGATACATTTTCCCGAGACCGCCTGTCTTTCCTGCATTTTTCCTCAAGCACCGCCGTTGGGCACGTTCCCGGTGGCGGGCGTAACCCCGGGCGTGATCGGTTGTCTTCAGGCCACAGAGGTGATAAAATATCTGCTGGGAATAGGTGAAAAGCTTTATAACAATCTGCTTGTGTTTGACGGAAAGAACATGTCGTTTCAGAAACTAAAGGTTCGGCCCGATCCGGAATGCAGCGTTTGCTCGAAGCGCAGGTAATTTTATGATATTTATTAAAAAGAATTTAGTGGAAAAGATAATAGCGCACTCTCGGAAGGAATTTCCTAATGAGGCGTGTGGCATATTGGTCGGCAAGGACGGAAAGGCTGAAAAGGTATATGAGATGGCTAACGTTGATAAAAGCCCGTCGAGCTACCTGATGGAGCCCAAAGAGCAGTTGAAGATAATGAAGGAGATAAGAAATTCGGAATTAGAGATGGTCGGGATATATCATTCACATGTCGCGTCAGAGGCTTATCCGTCAAGCCATGATGTTGAATTGGCTTTTTATCCTGAGGCCTCCTACGTGATCATATCGCTTAAAGATAAGCGCAATCCCCGGATCAGGTCGTTTAAGATCGTAGATGGCAGGATAACCGAAGAGGAAGTGAAGATAGAATGAGTCCCGTTTTTAAAAATTCAAGGAGGCGTTGAGATGTCCATTGTCATACATTTAAACGGAAAAAAAGAAGAGATAAGCGACGGGATGAGTATAGCCGGATTGCTGGTGATAAAGAAGATCAGGCCCGAGGTGGTGACGGTGGAATTGAACGAGAAGATCGTTGAGAAGAACGATTATCCTAAAATAGCGCTCTCTCCGAACGACCGCGTTGAATTCGTCTATTATATGGGTGGCGGAATGCCTTTTTCGGACAGGATAGCCCAAGATGTCACGGAATTGATCGGCCGGACCCCTCTCGTGAGGTTTAATAAGATCGTCGATAAAAATTCAGCGGAAATCTTGGCCAAAATGGAGATGTTCAATCCGGGAGGCAGCGTAAAAGACAGGATCTGCCTTGCTATGATCGAAGACGCGGAAAAGAAAGGCCTCTTAAAGAAAGGCTCGACCATTATCGAACCTACCAGCGGCAATACAGGGATCGGGTTGGTAATGATTGGGGCGGTTAAAGGCTATAAGTGCATTATCACTATGCCGGAGACGATGAGTTTAGAAAGGGTATATATCCTTAAGTCTTTTGGGGCGGAGGTTATACTTACGCCCGGCGTCGAAGGAATGCAGGGAGCGATTAAAAAGGCGGAAGAGCTTTTAAAGAAGATACCCAACAGCTTTATGCCGCAGCAGTTCAAGAGCCCTGCGAATCCTGAGATCCATCGCAGGACAACCGCCAAAGAGATATTAGAGGCGACAGGAGGAGATGTGGATGCCTTAGTGGCCGGAGTAGGCACAGGCGGGACTATCACGGGTGTAGGTGAGGTCTTAAAAGGACACAATCCTAAGATCAAAGTGATTGCGGTTGAGCCTGATGCGAGCGCGGTCCTCTCAGGAAGCCGCCCCGGACCGCATAAAATTCAAGGGATCGGAGCGGGATTTATTCCCGAGGTCTTAAACCGTAAGATTATAGATGAGATAATCCGGGTGCGCGACGATGACGCTTTCAGAACCTCGCGCAGGCTGGCGAAAGAAGAGGGGCTGTTTGTGGGTATATCAAGCGGCGCGGCGACATGGGCAGCGTTAAAAGTCGCCCGCGATTTAGGCAGCGGCAAGAGGATAGTAGTTGTCTTGCCGGATACAGGCGAGAGATATTTTTCGATGCAGCAATATTTCGAGGCGTAACCGAAGAATTAAACCCCTCACCTTTGTCCTCTCCCCAATGGGGAGAGGGTAGGGCGAGGGGGAGAGGCGGATATGTTTAAATTACCTAACGAGATCATAAAAGACATAAAAGATTATAAAGGCTCCTTAGATGAGTTCGTAAAGGGGAAGATAAGTTATGCCCGCTTTACGGGAGTACGGGTCCCGTGGGGGATATACAGCCACAGGGGCGGAAAGATATTTATGAGCCGCATACGCATCCCCGTAGGGCTTGCCGCGTCCAAGTATCTTAGGGCGATTGCCCATGTTGCCCGCACTTACGGCAATGGTATGGCCCATATCACCACCCGCCAGGATATACAGATCCATGGGGTCAAGATAGAAGATACCATAAAGGTCATAGAGTATCTGAAAGATTATGACCTTTCTCCGCGTGGCGGAGGGGGGAATACGATAAGAAACGTTACCGCCTGCCCTCTTGCCGGCATCTGTAAGGATGAGGTCTTTGACGTGCGAAATTACGCTGTTTCGCTGAGCGAATACCTCCTTAATCAGGAGACCTCCTATAATTTGCCGCGTAAATTCAAGATCGCGTTTTCCGGCTGCGGCAGGGATTGCGCGGGTTGCCTGGTGAACGATATCGGTGTTTTAGCGTCGGAGAAAGACGGAAAGAGGGGGTTTAGGGTTTATGTAGGCGGCGGTATGGGCGCGGAGCCGAAGATCGGCAGATTATTAGAGGATTTTATCCCGGAAGAAGATTTGGGCTATGCGGTCTCAGCCGTTAAAAATGTTTTTTATAAGAACGGCGACCGCCGAAACAAGCACCATAACCGCATGAGGTTCTTGATAGAAGATATAGGTTTCGACAAATTCAAGAAATTGTACGACGCGGAATGGAAATTTTTAAGGCAGACAGAATGTATCTCTTTAAGGAGAATAGAGCTTAGTTATCCGGAAAGTGCCGGAAGGATATTGCCCGATTCAGAGGATAAGGAATTTAAGGATTTCCTAAGATATAGCCTCTATCCGCAGAAGCAGGAGGGGCTGGTTAGTGTAGAATTAAGGATGCCGCGGGGCGATATTACCGCGGAAAGATTAGAGCGGTTGGCGGATCTGGAAAAAGAATTTGCCGGAATAGAGTTTCGCACCTCGCAAAACCAAAATATCTTTGTATGCAATATAAGAGAAGCCGACATTTATAAAATATTCCTGAATCTGAAGGGGATCTTGGATGATTTTCTGTATCCCTCGACCCTGCTTGATATGGTTTGTTGCAAAGGAGCGCTTACCTGCAATCTGGGACTGTGCAACTCTCCCGGGCTCTCTGAAGAAGTTGAGAAGATGATAAAAGAGCGCTTTGTGGGAACTATCGCGTTCGGGAAGTTAGGTATAAAGATAAACGGTTGCCCGAACGCATGCGGCCATCATCCCCTTGGACTTATAGCTTTTTATGGGATAGTAAGAAGGGTTTCAGGCAGGCCCGTGCCTTTTTATAGGTTGCTCTTAGGAGGAAGGAAGGCCTTGGAGAAGACAAGGCTGGCAAAAGATACAGGTATCATGTTGCCCGCTAAGAACGTTCCGCTGTTTTTGAAAGATTTTATCGGCGCGATAGACAAAGAGTTAAGCGAAAATACCGATATTTATAATTATATCGAAGAAAGAGGCGAGACGCTGGCGAGGGAATCCGCGGCGCCGTATTCCGGCGTACCTGATTATTCGGAGGGCAAGAATTTTTATATCGATTGGGGCAGGACAGAGGAGTTTTCACTGGAGGGCTTGGGGCCCGGCGAATGCGGAAGAGGTGTTTTGGATATGATAGACGCGGATTTGTCCGACGCGAAGATTTCCTTGGAAAAAGCGCAAAGAAATGATTATTCGATTCAAGAGATAAAGCGGGCTCTCTTCTTTAGCGCAAGGGCTCTCTTAGTGGTAAGGGGCTTGGATCCTAAAGATGAACAAAAAGCGCTTACCGGTTTCATAGAGAAGTTTATAAAAGAAGGCATAGCCCCTTCAAGGTTCTCCGACCTAAAAGATGTCTATGAAAGTCTTGATGAGCGATTAGATATAAAGGCAAGAGAGGAGAAATTCCTTTACGCGAAGGAATTTTTTGAGACAGTGACCGATCTTTACAATAAGATGGACTCTTCGTTGAATTTTCCCAAATTGGGACAAAAAGCAGTGCCAGAGGATACCAAAAAGGAAAATTATCTTTTGGACCTTAAAGGCACGCCTTGCCCTATTAACTATGTGAAGGCGAAGTTATTTTTGGAAAATCTTGAAGTCGGGGACATCACGGATATCCTGCTTGACGAAGGAGACCCCATACGGAATGTGCCTAAAAGTTTAGAGGGTGACGGCCAACAAATTATAAAGATAGAAAAACAGGACGGATTTTATAAAGTTACCGTGAAGAAGAATAATTAAGGAGTAAAAGATGAGTTACGTCAAGGGATTAAAATGCAGGGAGTGCGGCAGGCCGTATCCCAAACAGCCAATTTATGTTTGTGAGTATTGCTTTGGGCCGCTGGAAGTGGATTACGACTACGTTAAGATAAAGAAGGACCTGACAAGAGAAGCGATCGAATCGCGCCCTCAAAATCTCTGGCGGTACCGGGAATTATTGCCCATAGACGGAGAGCCGACGGACGGCCTGCATTCCGGTTTTACGCCTTTGGTAAGAGCGAAGAATCTGGGAAAAGCCCTCGGAGTAAAAGAGCTCTATATCAAGGATGATTCGGTCAGCCACCCCACATTTTCATTTAAGGATAGAGTCGTGGCCGTGGCGTTATCGAAGGCAAAGGAGTTCGGTTTTGATACGGTTGCCTGCGCTTCCACCGGAAATTTAGCGAATTCGGTCTCGGCACAGGCGGCTGTGGCTAATCTCAAACGGTATATCTTCATCCCGGCTGACTTGGAGCTCGGCAAGGTCATAGGGACGCTTATCTATAACCCTGTTTTAGTCGCGGTAGAAGGAAATTATGACCAGGTAAACAGGCTCTGTTCGGAAGTGGCCTTAAAGTATAAATGGGCGTTCGTTAACATAAATATCCGCCCCTTTTACGCCGAAGGCTCAAAGACTTACGGATATGAGATCGCGGAGCAGTTAGGATGGAGAGCGCCGAAACACATAATCACGCCCTGCGCCGGCGGTTCCCTTATTACCAAGATATGGAAAGGCCTCAACGAGTTTCATAAATTAGGGCTTATCGATAAGGTAGGTACGAGGATGTATGCCGCGCAGGCGACAGGGTGCGCTCCGATATCTACGGCGGTAAAGGAAAATTCCGATATAATAAAACCGGTAAAGCCCAAGACAATCGCCAAGTCGCTGGCGATAGGAAATCCGGCTGACGGCGTATATGCCGTAGGGGTGACAAAAGAATCCGGCGGTTGGGCAGAGGATATCTCTGACGATGAAATCGTGGAGGCGATTAAGCTCTTGGCGACGACCGAGGGAATATTCACCGAGACTGCCGGCGGTGTCACTCTGGGGGTTACCAGGAAATTGATCGAGCAGGGCAGGATTCCCAAGGACGAATCCATAGTGGTATGCATAACAGGAAATGGGCTAAAGACACAGGAAGCGGTAAGCGAGAGGATAGGCAAGCCCATAAAGATAAAACCGAATCTGGCTTCCTTTGAAGAAAACGTAACCCGGAGGTAAAAATGTCAATTAAGGTAAGGATTCCCACGCCGTTGCAGAAGCTTACACAAGGTAAGGCAGAAGTAGAGGTAGAAGCTAAAGATGTGCGGGGACTGATAGAGGACCTGGATAAAAATTTTCCGGGGATCAAGGACAGGCTTTGTGACGATAAAGGCAATATCCGTAGATTTATAAATATCTACGTGAACGAAGAGGATGTTAGATTCCTGAAGCAGGATAGCACACCGCTCATCGATGGCGATGAAGTGTCGATTATCCCTGCTATAGCGGGAGGATAAACAAATGAGCCTTAGAGAAGACCAGATAGAGCGATATTCGAGGCAGATAATTCTGCCGAATATAGGCGGGAAAGGACAGGAGAAACTTTTAAATGGCAAGGCCTTGATTATAGGCGCCGGAGGCCTTGGCTCGCCTTGCGCGTTATATTTGGCTTCTGCGGGCGTCGGGAAAATAGGCATCGTAGACTCGGATGTCGTTGAAATCAATAACCTGCAAAGGCAAATTATTCATTCTACCGCAAATGTGAATAAACCGAAGGCGGAATCCGCGAAGGAAAGGATCAACGCCATAAATCCGGATGTGGAGGTCATTCCCTACAAATTAAGGATCACATCAAAGAATATTTTAGATGTAATAAAAGATTATGATATAATAGTGGACGGCTCGGATAATTTTCCCACGAGATATCTGGTCAACGATGCCTGTGTTCTTTCGAAAAAACCGCTGTCTCACGGCGGCATATTCAGATATGACGGTCAGGCGATGACCATAATGCCGGGGCAGAGCGCCTGTTATAGATGCCTCTTTCCCGAACCGCCTCCTCCGGGATTAGTACCCAGCTGCCAGGAGGCGGGGATATTAGGCGCCGTAGCCGGCGTAATCGGCGTAATTCAGGCTAATGAGGTATTGAAGTATATTTTAAATATAGGTAATCTATTGGCCGGGAAACTTTTGGTCTTTAACGCTTTGGATTCGAGTTTCAGGCAAGTGAAAGTTCCCAGAGACCCTAAATGTCCCGTTTGCGGCGAGAAACCTACCGTGACAAAACTCATAGATTACGAGGAATTTTGTCAATTAAGAAAAAAGGAGTAGAGATGGCCAAACAGATGATACATTACTTTTTTCCGCAGAAATTGGTTAAGAAACCGGTAATCTATACTATGGCAAAAAAGTTCGATGTCATACCTAATATCCGAAGGGCAAAGATTACCGAGACCGGTGGCGAGGTGACATTGGAATTAAGCGGTAAGAAGGAAAATCTCGAGAAAGCAAGGAAATATCTGGAAAGAGCCGGCGTGACGATTGAGCCGGTAACAGGCGATGTCGTCGAGTAATTTTTCTTAAGACCATATATAAGGAGGAAGGTCCGATATGGCTAAAAGAAGGCCCCTGGAGATAGGGGCCTTCTTTTTTCATTTTATGGGGTATAAAAAATCACTTGACATAGGGTAGGGGGGTATGGTATACTCCTTTGATATAAAAGGAGAAGATAAGATGAACCAGATGACTACCCATGAAGAACAGTTGGTTTTTTTAAGGAAGATCGAAGGGCAGATCCGCGGCATACAGAGGATGATCGAAGAGAAGCGCTACTGCGTGGATATAATCACTCAACTGCATTCCATTATCGGCGCGCTATACAGGGTAGAGGAAGAGGTCTTCAAGAAACACATAGACGGTTGCATGGTCAATGCCTTAAAGGGAAAGTCCGAGACAGAAAAACAGAAGAAGATAACCGAGATCGTGGATCTTGTTTCGAGGTTCAGGAAATCCGCCTAAACCCATGAAAAAGATTTTTGTTTTATTCTTAGCCGGCGTATTCTTAATAGAGAGCAGTATTTTATATTCTGCCGAGACACTTTCCCTGGATCCTCTCATTAAAGAGGCGAAGGAGAAGAACCCCGAGATCCTGGCGGCGAAAAAGAATTGGGAGAGTTCTTTAGCTAGGGTCCCTCAGGCGAAATCATTGGAAGACCCGACGATAGGCGTCAAGTTCGAAAAGATGAAAGGTGGGCCGTTAAAATTCGATAAGGCGATGGCTGAAGACCGCATGCTCTCCTTCTCCCAGTTCTTCCCTTTTTTCGGCAAATTGCCTCTCAAGGGGAAGATAGCTGTGGTGGAATCCCAGATGGCCGCCGCGGAATATAAGAACAAGGAACTTGAGGTCGTAAACGAGGTAAAGAATGCCTATTATGGCCTTTACATGAACCATAAGGAGATAGAACTCAACGAACAGAGCCTGAAGTTCCTGGAATCGGTGTCGAAGATAGCCGAGGCAAGGTACATCGTCGGGAAACTTCAGCAGGAAGACCTCTTTAAGATAAACCTCGAGATAGCCAGCCTAAGCAATAAGGTCGCCAATCTAAGGCAGGAGCAATCAGCAAAAGAAACGCGCATCAACACCCTTTTAAGCCGCGACCCGGAGGGTGGGCTCGGAGTGCCGGAGTTAGACGAAGGCGCGCCTTTCGATAACGATATCGGCAGGCTGTATAAACTTACCTTGCAAAACCAGCCGGAACTTCTGGTATTTTCTTACGCGATAGAGAAGAACAAATACGCCAAATCGCTCGCGCAAAAAAGTTATTTCCCCGATCTTTTCGGCGAATTAGTCATGAGAGGAATAACTTCCGGAAGCATAGGGCCGTGGGACCTTATGTTGGCGTTTACCGTGCCCATCTGGTTCTGGACGAAACAGCGTTATCAGGTCAAGGAGGCGATCGCGGATCTCGAAGGGGCTGAGGCCGCTTATACGGCGATGAAAAACAGGGCTTTCGCCGAGACAAAAGATATTGCTACAAAGACGGAGATCGCGAGGGGCAAAATCGAACTTTATAGAAAAAGTTTAATCCCTCTTTTAGAGGGTTCCATTAATTCTTCGGTAGCGGCCTTTAGTTCCGGGAAAGGCGAACTTATGACGCTGTTGGACAGCGAAAGGATGCTCATAAATACCGAGATGGATTATTACGGAGTTCTTGTGGAGTATAATACGAATCTGGCGGATTTGGAACGGACTGTAGGCTCGGAATTGACGGAGACCCAAAAATGAAAAAGAAAAAGATCATCATTGTTATCCTGTTCGTCATCCTGGTATTATTGTTAACGGGATTAATATTTGGACGGGGCCATATTTTCAGGAAACACACGGCAGAGTCCGGGTCTCAAGATCTTGCAAAAGATGTATATTTTTGCCCCATGCACCCTGATTTTACCTCTGACAAGCCGGGGAGCTGCGCGATTTGCGGGATGAATCTGGTGAAGAAGGAGACGCAGGAGCGCAAACCCAAGGCAGACAAGAAGAATATACTTTATTATAGAAATCCCATGAATCCGGAAGCGACCTCTCCTGTGCCGATGAAAGATTCTATGGGCATGGATTATGTGCCGGTATATGAAGAAGAGGCGGGTGGTGAAGCGACAGGTGTTTATATCGCTCCGGAAAAGCAGCAACTTATCGGCGTAACTAAAGAGAAAGTCGGAAAGAGGCGTTTAACCCATCAAATCGTTACCGTAGGCGAGATCGCGTATGACCCGGATTTATATGTGGCGCAGGAGGAGTATGTACAGGCGTTGAAAATAGCGACTGCGACAAAAAACAGCGTTTTAACTTCTGTCGCGGAACAATCTAATTCGCTTCTTAAGGCCTCAGGAAAGAAATTATCGCTTTTGGGAATGAGTAAGACGCAAATTGAGGAATTGGCCGAACGCGGTACCGCTCAGGAAAATCTCTATCTCCCAACCGATTCGGATTCGATCTGGGTCTATATTACTATATATGAATACGAGATCGGTTTAATCAGCGAAGGCATACCGGTTGAAATTGATGTTGTCGCGTTTCCCGGCGAGGTATTTAAAGGTGAAATCGCAGCGATAACGCCGGTATTGAACGCCCAAACCCGTGCCATAAAAGTAAGAGCGGAAATCGGTAATCCGGAGCATAAACTTAAGCCGCAGATGTTTGTCAACGCAAGGATAAATATTGACCTGGGAGAAAAATTGGCGGTTCCCGAAACTGCGGTTATAGATACGGGGATGCGTAAGATCGTGTATGTGGTAAAGCAAGACGATACCTTTGAGCAGCGCGACGTCACTTTAGGACAGAAGGCGCTGGGTTATTTTGAAGTGCTGGAGGGATTAAAAGAGGGCGATATCGCGGTAACCAGCGGAAACTTTCTGGTCGATTCCGAAAGCAAGTTAAAAGGCAATAAATAACAAATATGATAGAAAAAATCATAGAATTTTCGGCAAAAAATAAGTATATCGTCATTATTTTTACCTTCGTAGCTATTGTCGCCGCAGTCTACTCTATGAGGAACATCCCTCTGGATGCCATTCCGGATCTATCCGATACGCAAGTAATTATTTACTCCCGATGGGATAGGTCTCCCGATATTATCGAGGACCAGGTAACCTACCCGATAGTAACCGCTATGCTCGGCGCTCCGAAAGTAAAAGCGATACGCGGTTTTTCCGATTTCGGGTTCTCTTACGTCTACATCATATTTCAGGACGGCACAGATATATACTGGGCGCGCAGCCGAACGCTGGAATACTTAAGCAAAATCATACCCAAACTTCCCGAAGGCGTTCGCACCGAGATGGGGCCCGACGCGACAGGCGTAGGGTGGGTCTATCAATATGCGTTGGTGGATAGAACAGGAAAGAATAACTTAGCGCAATTGCGTACGTTCCAGGATTGGTATTTGCGGTATTGGCTACAGAGTGTTCCGGGTGTCGCTGAAGTTGCTTCTATAGGCGGATTTCAGAAGCAATATCAGGTCAATATCAACCCAAATGCGTTGTTAGCGTATAACATCCCTTTGATGAAGGTGTTAGAGGCGGTCAGGGACGGCAACAATGATGTAGGGGGAAGGCTTGTTGAATTTTCCGGGACAGAATATATGGTCAGGGGCAGGGGCTACGCGAAATCAATAAAAGACATTGAGAATATCAGTTTAGGCAACGATATCTCCGGCACGCCAATTCTGATAAAAAATATCGGCAGTGTTGTTTTAGGCCCGGAGATACGCCGGGGAATCGCGGATCTAGATGGGCAAGGCGATACCGTAGGCGGTATTGTAGTTATGCGTCAAGGCGAGAATGCTTTAAATGTCATCAACCGGGTAAAAGAAAAGATCGAAGAGATCAAGTCATCGCTGCCCAAAGGGGTAGAGATAGTTACCACCTATGACCGTTCGGAACTGATCAAACGTTCTATCGAAACTTTAAAGCACCAGTTAATAGAAGAAATGATCATCGTCAGTTTAGTGATCCTTCTATTTTTATGGCATTTTCCGTCGGCAGTAATTCCCATTGTGACTATTCCCATCGCGGTGGTCTTATCATTCATACCCATGTTTGGCATGAAATTGACTTCTAATATTATGTCTTTATCCGGCATCGCGATTTCCATAGGCGTGCTTGTAGATGGTGCCATTGTAGAGGTGGAGAACGCGTATAAAAAGCTGCAATTATGGCAAGATGGCGGGCGGAAAGGCGACTATCATGTAGTAAGGTTGAACGCTTTAAAGGAAGTCGGGCCATCCGTCTTTTTTTCACTTTTGGTTATCGCGGTCGCGTTCTTACCCGTTTTTACATTGGTAGACCAGGAAGGAAGATTATTTAAGCCCTTGGCGTTTAGCAAGAACTTTGCTATGGCGATCGCCGCGGTATTGGCTATAACCTTGGATCCGGCGATGCGTATGCTCTTCACCAGGATGGATTACAAACATTTTAGGCCAAGATGGTTATCAAATATTTTTAATGGTATTACCGTCGGTAAATATTATCCCGAAGAGAGGCATCCGGTAAGCAAGCTGTTGTTTAGAATTTACGAACCGGCATGCAATTTCGTGCTTAAGTACCGTAAAACCACAATAATCGGCGCGGTAGTATTGATGTTATCCACTATCCCGGTTTATCTTCAGTTGGGTTCAGAATTTATGCCGCCTTTAAACGAGGGAACAATCCTCTATATGCCTACGACATTGCC
>JAUYOH010000086.1 GCA_030695925.1 Candidatus Omnitrophota bacterium | reverse complement strand
TAGCCCATCTTCCGCAGTTAAAAAACGAACTTGTAATAGTATCAATGACTTACGTCGATTAACCCCCCAAAGTCTCCACTACATTTTCCATGATCCTGGGTTTATTTGGTAATGGTAACCCAAGTCTGTAAAGCAAAACTTTAAGTTCCTTTGGGGCGTTTGCGACAAGCCTTAAGCGGAATATTTTATCCCTCGCCGGCAAAATAACGTCCATAGACTTGATTTCTTTGAGTTCTTCCAGAAGTTTCTTAGGAGCTGTTCCGAGGCCTTTCGTTTTCATCCATTGTTGGAGCGTCCTCCACATCGAAAGAGCTAAAAAGCATATGAGTATATGAGAGTTGACCCTATCCTGTTTTTGATGATACATAGGTCGTAATCCGAGCTCAGTCTTGGTAATCCTAAAAGCTTCTTCGACTTCTGTAAGTTGAATATAGGTTTTCCAGAGGACCGCGGGATCTTTTTCTTTCCAGTTGGTTCTGAGAAGATAACTACCGCTGGCCTGACATACCCATGCGTAGCGGTCGTTCTTTTTGAAGAGGATTATGATTTTCTTCTCTTCGGATGTAACTGTGATATCGAATAAGGACGCGGCGGGGCTATATCGTTCCAGAAGACGCCCGATCCGACGGTCGATGATCTCTTTTTTAAGCTTTCCTTTTTGAGCTTGCCGGGATAGATTGATTAAGCCGGCCTCAAGTTTTCCGGAGAACCGGTTTAAGATGGCCATCTCTTTCTCTTTGCGGCCATGGGAGCGGCAGAGAATAAAAGTCTCCTCCGATCCTTCGGGAGAGTGAAGAAGCTTTACTTCCACGTCACTGCGGACTTTCTGCCAGCCTTCATCCGCAATCTCTTTCTCATAACGTTTCAGCATCGCCTTGGATGTTCCGACAAGATAATGAGTTTTTCTCTTGCGCAAGGTTTCAAGGTTTTCCTCACTGACCATACCTCTGTCCATAACCCATAAGCGGCGGGCTTTGCCGTATTTACTCTCCATCATTTCCACAATTTCAGGCATGGTGGTGACGTCCGTTCTGTTTCCATCGAAGATCTCAAAGGCCAGGGGAAGTCCTTCGGGTGTGGCGACAAGTCCGATGCATACCTGCGCGCAATCAGGCCTGCCGTCGCGGCTGTAGCCGCGTTTAGCCTGAGGGTTGAATTTTACGGATCCTTCGAAGTACGTGGAAGTCACATCATAAAGCAAAAAGTCGAATCCGGTATCGAATAGCTTACCGTAACGATCCTGAAGATGCCGGCAAAGATCATCTTTGAATGGCAGTAATTCGTCAAGAGCCCTGTAGAGTCTGTCATCGTTGATTTTATCACAGCTGACTCCCAAAAGGTCGTCCAGAGCGGTCTTGGCATACCACGACTGGGCTATCTGAGACTCGGATGACGGCGCCGAGAACCGCGCCAGTACCAACACCGCCGACATCAGGCTCCACGCGACATCTTCCCGCCCATGGGGCAGATGTTTTTTACAAAACTCATCGAATCCCAGCTTTTTCCAGAGAGCCAGCCCCAGATAGACGTCTCCAAAATGGCGCAGGCGTTCTACCGAGACTCTTTTAAGATCAATCGTCGCCCATTTGGGAATAGAGTCTTCTTTTTCGAATAAATCAGGCTGGGGCTTTGGCTTCCCATCAAGGATTCTTCCAATCTCCTCCCAGCCGACTCGTTCTTCTTTATCCATGCCAGGGAGTTTGCCCAGTGTAGCGACAATCCGTTGTCTTGGACCTTGAATGGTGCGAACGGATTCCACAAGTGTCCAATATTCGTAGGCTTCATCTCTCTTGATTTTTTTATTTCTCCTAAGAAACATACTACTATTTTGCCTTGTTTTTTGGAAAGATTCAAGGGGGTGGTCTCCACTACAAGCCGATTTTGGAGAAAGATGGTAATCTGCCCGCGGGGGCGTGTTTTGATTTTAAGGGTAGCAGTTCAGTCGTAGAAGCACCCAGCATTTCGGATGAGGTCTTCGGGTAAGTAACCCGACGAAGAATTTAAAGAATAAATCCTTCGGCTCGCCGCCTCCGGCGGCGGCCTCAGGATGACAAGTTTTTATCGAGTTTCTTTTGAGTCTGAACCGTGACTTTTGGGGATAAATTCTATTAAATTTTGCAGTTAACTGCGGAAGATGGGTTAGGATTTCAGGAGCTTTATCTTGGCCTGATCGATTCGATAGAGCGAATTGAAAATGATTTTTATCAGCAAGGCTTGTTTGAAAAAGCAGAGGATTTAACAAACGATGTATTGGTATGTAGTAGTAATTACGCATGTTTTATTGAAGACTTTTTTATGTATATCAATGATATCGGATTGATTGGGAACTATGATGATCAAAAGCGCAAGTCTTTATATGATATATATATCTTGTCCAAACAGATACATTATATGGCCTATATCATGGCGCTCCGAGGGTTTGCAGGAAAGATATTTGATGCGAGGCAGAAGTACATGGTTCAATCCGAAATAAATAGCGTGATGGATATTATAGAAGACGTAGATGTCAACGCATTTTTAAAGCACGTATACAATGGACGGATGGATAATTTGCGCTCCTCTCAAACACCGGACGGCAAATCGAAGCCGCTGCGCGAAAGAGTGCCAGCATCTTTAAAAGTTAATTTGCCGTCTAGCTCGGATTCGATACGATTGCGAAGAACATCTATTTATGCGCTATGTTACATATTTAATGAGGGTTGGAAGAATGCTGTTGGGAATTTCTTAGGGATGCCTGAAAAAGACAGCGATGAAGCGCCGGAGGTCAATATAGATCTGGATGGAATGGACCAGATAGCACGGCTAACGTTTGTTAATAATATGTCTACATTAGACAAAAAAGAAATAGAATCTTTGTTTGTGCCCGGTGTAACGCGTAAGAAGGATGCGCAGAAAGACAGGCTTAGTTTTGATTATGCAGTTGCGGTAAGAGGAGGATTTGGTCTTGGGCTTAAAAAAATTGCTTTCATGGCATCTGTTCTGGGAGGCACCGTTGAGATATACACATCATGCACGGACGGAAAGACATATCATGTTACGTTAAAAGACGGTGAGCCCATAATAACCGAAGCAAGTCCCAAAAATATTCCATATAAAACGGGTTTCAAGCTGGTCGTAAATCTCCCGGGAGCGTATACAGAAAAACGCGCGTCCGCGAGCGGGGTGGATATTACCGAGCAATTCAAAGGGATCTTCGCAAATCAATTAAGAGATTATTCGCCGCAGTACAAAACAATTGCGCAGTTCATGGAAGAGAACCATATTACTGTGGTTAAGACTGATAATCCGGACAACGAATTCAATAATTTTTTCCCATCTTATAAATACGACCCGCTTGGTTATCCTATAGGCTTTGAGAAGGTTGAGTTACGGTATAACTGTGATGCGGGTTTAAGGGAATATAGATTATCATTGCGTGACCTTGTTCGGGTAGAAGTTGAAAATTGGTTGATGCAGGTTAACTTGCGCGGCGGCTATTTATCGCAAGAAGATCTGCGGGGACTTGATTGGTTTTCCTTGTTTTTCTCTTCATCGCTTCTGGCATTACACGGCAACAAATATGGCATAATAGAGAACGCGGTGCTCAAAAACGCTGATGACACTCTACGCTTTGGTAGAATTATTGCTGAGCCTAATCCTAACGATAAAATCACTCAGATTTTAAAACACACCGATCTTAAGGACGTATTTTCGATATTACATGAGGCATTTGATTACGCTGGGCAAATAGATCAGCAGAAGTTCTCATTTAGAGTTATATCGAAAATAGGCAGCGGAGATATTATAACACCTGTTGATAGGCAGACTCTGGTTAAACGCATACTCAAGTCTTTACAAGACAGTTACCCCGAAAGCAGCTCATGGCGTATTTTCCAGGATAGGCTCTTTACGCTTTCGGAACAGGCGAGCGATGAACCGTCGCGCCTCTTTGCAAGCGGAGCAAAAGAGGCAGAGGCTATAATATCAGATTATTTACCAAAAGATAAGCTAAATAGATATGCAGAGGGGCCTAATGGCATTTTTCCGGAAGGATCTTTAATAAATACCGATATAAGAAGAGCGTTAACCTCAGGGTTGTTTATAATGAGTGAGGATCGTGATTCGCGAACAATAGTAATTAATGAGTCGCTAAGAAGATTCCTGAGCTGGTACGAAAGGCAATTTGGGTTTGTGAAAGAAGCTTACCCGGGAGCTTCCTCCATACCGTACAGATCGACTTTTATAAGAGGGTATATCCATTCCATGTTCCGACTCATTATAAGAAAACATGGTTTCTCGGAAAAGTCGGGAAAAGAACTATATAAAGATCTTGAGTTTTTGAATGTTTTTAATGATATATTCGGTATAGTGCCGGCGCCGATTACCATTAAATATTTGAATGATACGTCTAATGCTCAAGCTATGGACGCGCTTTATGAAGAGATCGGAGCCAGGTATCTATCGGAAGTATACGAAAATAATAAAGCTTCTCCCGTATATGAGGCTTTTCCCAAAACGCACTCTATTATAAGAAGTAGTTTAGAGGCGATCCTGTCGCGTTATAATCTATCCTTTGGTGGCTTATGTTATTTATCCATGTCCAGCATAGAAAAGTTTGTTGGCGTGGTTGCTGATCCACGGTCTCCAAAAGGAATAAAATATGTTTCAGCCGAAGAAGGCTATTCGGACCTGCAAAAAAGAGTCATGGATGCGGCAGGATTATCTACCCCGGCTCCAGCATACTCTTCCGTACAGTATCAAGTAAAAGATCCCTTAGAATCTTCATCGGCGTATAAGCCTCTTATACATCACTTACCATTGTCGGCAATAAGAAAAAGCATTAATGATCTACTCTTGAAAGACCGAAGTAAATTTTTAACAGAAACTATCGGGAATATTACAGGTACGCAGGTGAAGGCCGAAGATATAGAGGACGTTATCCTTGAATACAATAATACGGCTGCCGTGGCATTGATTTTCAAGGTTATGTGCAAAGTCGCTGTTTCGTCAGGAGAGACGAAAGAGGTTAGTTTCTGTCTTGTTGTGTCTAAAAGTGACGAATCCAATGGAAAATTAAATCATGAATTTACAAACCAGAAGATACTTTTTGAAAAACACCCGACATCTGATATAGCCGAACCTTATGTCGTTTCGATAGGTAATTACAGGTTGAGCGGCATAGATAATAGCCTCTTCGCATACAGCACAAAGTGGAAGGATGGTTACGAGGAGGCTAATGTGGTCTCCCGTAGGGCGTCAAAAGACCGCGTGATAAAAAGGCGCCTGGCAAGGCCGGCTCGTAAGGGAATGCAGTTTGTATTGAACACCGATCCTGTAACAGCTTTTTCAGAAGAGGAAAGCCATTACATACAAAGAGAGATAGCGAAGACAATAACGCTTTGTTTTGATCCCGAGACTGGGGAGGGTATGTGGAATTATATTATTAATGCCGGGGACTTCTTATATAATCCGCGTCTTCAGGAGATAGCCGTTATCTGTGTGAGGGATAGGACATTATCGTATATTGATGCACATCCGGAATTCACCGAGCGCGAAAAAATAGCCATTTATATGGAGTTATTATTGGGACATAGAGGAGTTTCTCAATACACAATTCATCTACCGCCTAAAATAGCGCAGAGATATATTGATTATTATCTAAGCGTTACCGATATATTTAACGGTATGAGAGATGCTTTTATCGAACAGGGTCTTTCTGAAGAAGAGGCAGCGAAAAAATTAAAAGAATGGATAGATTATTACCTGCGATATCGCGAAAAATTAGGCGATAAGCTCGAAAAGTCGCGTATAGACGACGTGCGTAGATACAGAGAGAACATTCCAAAATATAGCAAGTTTGTTAAAGGATCACCCAGCGCCTTTCGCGCCTCGGCGAGCGGGATGTCTGATGATGCAAGGAAACAATCATCAAAACTGAACGAACAACAAGAAGAAGCTGTACGCAGCATATTCCAGCTTTACAATGAGACGTTTTCGCTTGGTATGGATAGCCGGGATATAGAAAACAGAATATCGAAATTTTACCTAGCCCATGAATTCATTGACAAAGAAGAACTTGAATTGAAAACAATGCTTGGTTCAGTATTTATTTGGGCGGTAGCAGTATTATACGCTTATTATTGTGTTTCAGATTATGGTGAACTTATAACTGTGGGTATAACGTCTTTGTCAGCGATTGCAGCATTATGCGGATACTACATATATCAAACTTCTATAAAGAAAGATACCATAGAGATCATTAGCATGGCGGAAATCAGATATCCCTTTTGGCCATTGACTGTTTGCCATGATGTGCGCTTTTATGACAGATTTTATCGAAACATGCCGTTTCGGCATTTTATCAAGGCCGCGGCCCACGAAACGGCCCATTTATTAAAATTACCTAACGACACGCTATTAGCTAATGCGTATGCGGAACTTGCCTTAATGGTGTTAACCGGCTACGGCATACCAGATGATGACAAAGAACGCGTGCGGCAATTTGCGAGTTTCACGCATGATCCAGCTGAGCAAGAAGCCGTAATAAGGAAGCTGTATTCTGGGGGCAGTATAACGGACGAATCGCCGCTTCCCAGCGAAGAAGTTCTCATAAAGACGAAAAGCCGTCTTAGCCCAAAGGATTATTGCTTGCCCCATCTTATGGGTGATGCGGAAAACGAATGGGTTTATGGATATGCCGAGCTTGTGGCTCGTCTGGCATATAAGCGCTACGACGGTGATATTAAGCCCGCGCTCAAATATATATACGCTTTAGGAAAGGCAGCTCGTTCTGATGAAGTGAATCTTATAGCAGAAACTGTTTCTAAGTCAAAGGGGAAAGAAGGGCAAGACACAGGGCGCAATTCCGCGAGCGGGGATGTAGTAGTAGGCGCTGCGGAGTCTGTAGCAGATTCCGTCATTGCGAGGAGCCGCGAAGCGGCGACGAAGCAATCTAAAAACGAGATTGCTTCGGCCCCATTCTTGTTTTCGCAAGAAAGCATGGGGCCTCGCAATGACGTAGTCACGCATGCTCGCGACTCCGCGAGTGGGGCGGCGCGAAATAAGCCGCTAGCTGATAGATCGACATCTTTCTTGATTGAGTCCGCGAGCCTCATAAATAATAAATTAATGAGTTATCTATTTTATATAAGTCCCAAATGGCCGGATATGGCAATAAATGATGATAGAGTAATTTCACGCAAAGGGCATGCCCTGACAGGGCAGGAGTTGCTAAATGTATTTTTAAAACGCGATCATCCTTTAAAAATAAAAGTATTTTCTGAAATCGATAAATTATCAGAGGAGGATATATTGAAAATGGCGGATATATGCCTTGCGTCAGAAAAAGGCAAAGATATTCATCTCTTCTACCCATTTCAGAGCCTCCATATAGAAAAACCCCTTACGTTACGGGAAGCTTTTATATATCCAAGGGTAGACTATGCGGATTTGCTGCGAATTTTATTGCTTGGCGTTAACAGGATTTGCATGGAGATAGATATGGGACTAGAAAACCGGCAGTTTATAGAGGCGGAATTAGGAGCCAATTACGCAATTATCAAAGCCATAGAAATATTGTCGAGAAAACCGGATCTGGTTATTATACGGCAACAGGATTTAGATTATTTGACGAAAATTATTTTAAACCTTGGCAAGCTGTTTATAGAAAGAATATACGAACAACTAGCGCATATTCCCGAGCTTATTATGCCGGCTGATACGCCGCAGAGACAGGAGAGTCTGAGAAATCTTGCTATTCTATTTGATAAGTTAAAGGAGGCAAATGAAGACTGGGAAAAATATCTTGCTGCGCCAGATAAACAGGCTGATATCCAGAAATTGCGCGACACATGCCGCTCTCTAAATATGACCATTCCGTCAGTTATCGTAAAATCTGTTTCAGGTCAATCTACAGGATTATCAAAAGCAGAAAGAATCAGGGATATATTGCTTGAATGGAGAACCAGACCCGAGCCGTTAGAGGTAGAGAATTTTTCATTGAACGATATTAAAAGCGGTTCAAGGTTGGCTTCTGAATCATATAGCGGATTAGATTGCGATCAGAGCGCACTTTTTAAAACAAAAGCATTTTTTGAATTGGAGAACGCCCTGCCTTATCTTTATGAAATGACAAAAGAAGTATTGGGAATTTTCCGCGGAAATTATACCAAAATCTTGGTTGCAGGACGTGATGCCGAGATACTTTATGATGGTTTAAAAACTTTATCGGCAGATATGCCTCATGGAAACGATATTATTTTATTCCCTGCCAGCAGAGCTTTCATTAAATATTTAACCGAGTGCGATAACAGCCCCTTAATCATAAAATATCTCGGAACATTTGGTATAACTAAGAAAGCTATTAACAAAGGTGATAAATTTCTTGTTATTGATACAGGCTTTACGAATGGACTCGAAAGGGATTTAAAGAATCTTATTAAAAAAGTATTTGGCGCCGGAATCGATGTTGGCAGGTTGGAGAAAGCGTTAGATATAAAACTTGTATCTGCGGGCAATAGCGACAGACTTTTTAGCTATCGACTAAAACAATTTAATATTGATGATGAGGCTAGATTAAAAAGAATGTTTCCTAGAAGCATGGAAAAATTATTGAAAAAATACCGTGGGATCGATACTATAGATAGGCCGGACACACGAACAAATATTTTGATCGCAGTCGCGATAGAATTATTGCCGCATTATAATGAGCCATACCTCATGTTAACGTCTGAAGACGATGGCGCTCCGGTTGCTATGGTAAAGAGAAGGCGGCAAATATCCGAAGATATTGACAATACGCCTCGATCCTCAGATTCTATAGTTAATCCTGTAGCCGCAATGTTGGTTCAGAACAAGGTTATTAGCTATTTTCGTGGAAGACAAAGAAGCGCTCAAAAAGTATGGGAGGGGAGTAAAGCGCTTTCATTAGATGATGTATCAAAATCAGACACAGTTAAAGAGATCGTGTCAATTGCCGTGGATAAAAATGACAGTGCAAGATGCGCTGAAATTCTTGCAAAATTTTTTCTGACGGAAGCTGCCCGCCATTCCGCGAGCGGAAGCGTAGACGTCGGAATTGTTTCGAGAATGCACGGGGAGGACGCGCGCGCCGAAGCAACCGAAGAACGAGAAAAGTTTATCTCTATTCTTGCGGAATGTATGGACAAAAATATAAATTTGGTTGATAAATATGCGATCGCGGTTCAGCTTGTCAATATCGCTTCCGAATTCGGGCCCGTATCAGTTGACGCGCTGAAGAAATTCGTGTGGAGACATTTTGCTCAAAGGAGGATATTCAATAGAGGAGTTGAAGAGCGTATAGAAGAAGCGTTATCAGGATCCGGCAAATTTCGTAAAGAAGCCGAGCTTTATATACTTCTACATTCGAATGTGCCAAGAATAGCGGCACATTATCTTATTTATGATAACGCCGTAACGCCTGCGTTTGAATACAGAGTTGTAAAATATAAAGATTCGTCATTTGTGGTTCTGAAAAAAGGCGTTGTTTTATATAAATTTCATGGCGATACAGGCAACGTATCCATAGGCAATGAAATTCTGGCGTCGGCTTTCGAACTACTTTCCGATATCGATACGCCGGAACAATTGCTCGTGCAAACAGTAGTGAAGCCAACCGATGTAGATTATCACGATGCCATAGGCGCTATGAGGCATCTGTTCGAGGCCGCGTTCGCCGCATCTAAATACGCAGGATTTGGACATGAGGAAGCCGTCAGAGATGTGATATCCGATTTTTTTACAGAAATAGTTAAGTTTGATTCACGTGCGGGAGAATCCGTTATCCGCCGCTCCGCGAGCGGAGATGCCGGCCTGCCAGAAAGCGATAGCATTGCAGTCGAGCAGGCACGAAATGAACCGGCATCGGACGCCGCTACTATCGATGATGAAAGGCTGCATTTAAAGATGAAGGAAGCGATAGAATTCGGATGGGCAGGGTCTCTCGACTGTAAGATGAGCGCGGATGATATGCGCGATGCATTTCATGCCGCTGAAAAATCTGATAGGGCTGTAGCGGTAGCTTTGACAAGTAACTTCGAATTTAATTCAGCCGCACAAAAAACCCTAGTCGTAGGTCACCTTGAAGAACGTTTAAAAATAGGCGCCGTTTCGCGAAGTGATTTGCAGCTGGCATTTCCATTGATTAGGGGATGGATAAAGGAAAAGGGTTACAGGATCGTCATTATATTTTCTCCAGATCCTTTCTTTAAGGATCTTAATATGCTGGCCCACGCAATCAGGCCGTCGGATGCTGAGAAATTAATATACGTTAATATGGACGCGTGCGTGGCGGCGGAACAGACGGGAGAGATGAAGAGCGGCCTTAAGTCAGTTGTCGAACATCAAATGTATCACTATGAAGAGCATTATGGAAATGGTAATTGTTTCACTGATCCATATATCGCCGGTCATTTTTATAAAAGCGGAAAGAACTATCTTACTGTCAAGAGGTTCAATAACGCTCTGGAGAAGATAAAAGCTGCGGGATTTGTTAGTCTAATGGGTCCATTGAAAAACGCATCTTTCTTTAGAATGGGCCTCTTCAGGCTTTGTCTGGAGAAGTTATCGGAATATGGAGTAGACAATAACGGAGAAATGCGTTTTTCGCGAGGTCGTGACTGGGAGCCAAGGTTGAAGGATGTGGAGCTATGGAGATTAACGGATAAGGTGAAGAAGTGGAACCTGCCGTACAGTGAAACCCTATTCAAGATGATGGATGATAATGGCTATGCCGTTATACCGCTATTCGACGGTTTTAAATCAGAATGGAAGGAGTTATCCGATAAAAAGATGGGAGAATTTGGATTTGAAAGGGTGTTAGATAGTGCCGGCAAGGCGGTTAAAATACCTTGCTTTGAACATGGAGGAAGGGGTCTTACTCTGCCAGGAGAATATCATATTTACGCCAGGATATCCGGAGAAGGCATGATAGTTATAAAGACAAAAGAAGAATTTGATGCAACGCCGAGAGATAAATTGATTACGTTAAAAGGATGCGCGCTTCAGATTAAAGGTGTTGGCAGCCCTTACGGAGGCATAGGATTGGATAGGGAGCATCGGCCTGAAAGTGAATTTGGTAAAGAACCTAAAGGGGGTGATGCCTCTGGCAGAGCAGAATATGAAAATGACACAAAATTGTTGAAGGCAGGCGCACAGCTTTCAACGATATCATTAGGATGTATAGAGATCCTGAATGATAGGCAATTTAAAGGGTTACTTAGACCTGCTATTTATCAAAATACAAGACTCGTCATTGGCGACACGCGGCGACTGGAAGACTTTATGACCCAAATATCTCCCTGCGGATTCGGTAATCGGTCTCCACCTATCAATGATTATAAAACTTTTATAGAATCTACTTATGGCCCGAGCGATTTTGAAAATTCGAGAAAAAAACATCTGATGGAGCTTTCAAAAAACATAGGACTGAACCTGCGCGCCATATTTAAAGCCGATCTTGCGACATATGTTGGTAATAAAACAGATAATAACATAGATATTTTTGGCAGAATAACGGATACGGGCGATCTGGTGCCAATAGATTCTAAAAAAGCCGATAAAGGCAGATATACCATAACATCCTTTATAGGGAATGTGTTTAAGATATATGAAGTTGCATTTGATAATAATAGCGGATCTTATAGTAGAGATTTAGAAAGCGATTTTCTTAAGAGTGGTTACATGCGAGTTCTTTTGGAATCGTTCTTGGGTGAAGATAGCGGTCGCAGAATTAGCGATAAGATTAAGACAGTCAGCATTGAAAATTTTGATTATATAGTTGGTATGCTTCTTGAAGAAGCGCGAAAAATGGATAAAGCTCCATCCGATGATGTGAACCGCGCCTCCGCGAGCGGGGTGAAGGCTCAAGACGAAGCCGCGAGAATACATAGCGAGAATCTAAAATATATGCCGTCTATCCCAGAAAAGACGATACTTTGCCACATTATTACCGATTCTATACTTCCAGAAGGGCAGAGGAAGATGTTAAAAGCGCTTGAAAAGAATATGAGGAGTAATGATTATAGCGAGAAAGTAATCGCTTTCTCGATTAATGACCCGGATAAATTTACCGAAGAGTTAAGCGCATTGATGGAAAAACAGAGAAAGCTATACGAAGGTTACGCCGTTAATTTTGATGTTGCATGCCCAAATGTCGAGCTTGTCAACGCGGTCCTCGAAAGTAACCTGGGAGTAAAAGCACTTGCTTTCGAGCCCTGCAAAGACGCTGACGCGGTACAGGTCGAAGGCATTATCCTGGCATTGAGAGCCCTTAATTCGGGTAAAATAGAAAGTCTTCGTGAGGCGTTCAGTATCCTGTCCGGGAAAGAACTGCCTCAGGGATTAGATATCAACGAGATCATGAGAAAGATCACGTTCATTTTGCCTGCCGCGAAAATCAAAGATTACAATGAAATCAAAAAACTGAATAGGCTAATAGAGGAAAATATCAGAGCGGCAGCGTAATTAAATTTACTATTATCAGTGAGAGTGATAAGATTATCACCGTAAGTGATAGCGGAGGAAATATTGATGCTCGAAAAGATATTAAAGGTTTTCTATAATGATGTTGCAGGGGTATTTACCATAAACGAACTGGCGAAAAAGACAAATATTTCTTACAGCTATGTATATGGTCAAATCGAGGATCTGCAAAATAGGAACATTATCATAGTGGATAAGCAGTCGAATCGGAAGTATTGTAATATCACTTTGTTTATAAAGAGAACACCATAGGTTCTAAGGATATAGAAAAGATCAAATCAGCTAAGAAGCTTGATGACAGGTATGTTAATAGAATGTGGGCCACAAAGTCCAGACGAAATACAGCCCAGTATAAGGCCGATGCTGTTATAGCGCAAAAAGACGCGGAGAGGACATATAAAGACGCGATAGATTTTGTTTGCGCTATAGAGAGTTTGATAAAGACGTAGAAGACGCCGCGTAATTTTTTCAATAGCCGAAAAAGGGGTCAGACCCAATCAACGCGAAATAGACTTAGTTGGGTCAGACCCCTTTTCTACCAAAAATCCCTCGCAAACACCATGCCTTTGTGTTAGAATAATCATCTTATAAATAGGATAATTATGACGCTAATAAAGCCGATTGCAGCTATTGCCGTGAAATTAGGTATACCAAGGAAGAATCTTGAGCTTTTTGGGGATTATAAAGCCAAAATATCGCTTAATATTCTCAAAAAATCAGATTCCCGCAAGGGGAAATACATAGTTGTTACCGGTATTACGCCCACTCATTTAGGTGAGGGCAAGACGGTTACGACCATAGGCCTCTCGATGGCCTTGAATAAGTCGGGCAAAAAGTGCGTAGCCTGCATCAGGCAGCCATCCATAGGGCCGTTTTTCGGAGTAAAAGGCGGAGGAGTAGGCGGAGGAAAGTCGCTGGTTCTCCCGGAAGAAGACATAAATCTGCATTTGACGGGAGATATCCACGCTGTAAGCCAGGCTCATAACCTTTGCGCGTCATTCATAGACAATCATCTTTACAGGGGTAACGCTTTAAATATTGACGTCGAACGTATCTATTGGCGCAGGGTCGTGGATGTGAATGATCGCGCTTTGAGGCGGGTCATGATAGGCCTTGGCGGTGGTGACAGTGGGGTGGAGAGACAGACCGGCTTCGATATTACCGCCGCAAGCGAACTTATGGCGATACTGGCTCTGTCCGAATCTATTCCAGACCTGAGAAAACGGATCTCGAAGATAATAGTCGCTCTTACGAAGGATGGCAAACCGGTTACCTGCGAGGATCTTAAAGTCGCGGGCTCGATGGCGTTACTGCTACGCGACGCAATAAAGCCGAATCTTGTACAAACGAACGAAGGCACGCCATGCATAATTCATACCGGGCCATTTGCGAATATTACTCACGGTAATAGTTCAGTCATTGCCGACAGGGTAGGGTTAAAGCTAGCTGATTTCGTAGTTACCGAATCCGGATTCGGGGCGGATTGTGGATTGGAAAAATTTGTAGATATTAAATGCAGGCAGAGCGGATTAAAGCCGGACGCGGTCGTGCTGGTCGCATCCATAAGAGCTCTCAAGATACATTCGGGCTTATTCAAGATGACGGTAGGAAAGCCGCTTGACAGGGAGATAGAGCGCGAAAATTTAAAGGCCGTAGGGCTCGGTTCATCAAATCTTAAAAAACAGATAGAGAATTCTATTATTTACGGCGTGCCGTGCGTGGTAGCGATAAATAGATTTAAAACGGATACCAGTAGAGAGATCGCTTCGGTCAAAAAAATAGCTCTTAAAGCGGGTGCTTATTCATGCGTTGTAAGCGAGGTCTTCACGAAGGGCTCCAGGGGCGGGATCGATCTTGCTCGGGCCGTGATAGCGGCTGCAAAAGTAAAAAGTTCTTTCAAGCTTTTATATCCCTCGACCACATCGATAAAAGATAAGATGGAAAGAATAGCCAAGACGATATACGGCGCTAAGGCGGTCAGCTTCGAACCGCTTGCCCAGGCGAACGCGCAAAATTTTGAGTTGCTTGGGCTAGGGGAGTTGCCGATATGCATGGCGAAGACGCATCTATCACTTTCGCATGACCCGACACTAAAAGGCGCGCCGAAAGATTTCGTGCTGCCGGTGCGAGAGATACGGCCGTCTGTGGGCGCGGGGTTTTTATATGCGTTGTGCGGTAAGATACTTACGATGCCCAGCCTGCCGTCGCACCCTGTGGGCGAATGTATCGACGTGGACGCTAAAGGGAGAACGAAACTATGTACATTAGAGAAAGCATCGAAACTTATCTGAACGATCTTGCGGCGAAGAAGCCGGCCCCGGGCGGAGGAAGCGCCGCGGCGCTGAATGCGGCGATAGGTACAGCCCTGATTTCAATGGCGGCCAATTATACCGATGGCGCGAAAGGTATACTAAAAAAAGCGGAAGATGCCAGAAAGAAACTGCAGGCTCTGATAGATGCCGATGTCGAGGCGTATGGCAAATTGTCCAAGGCTATAAAGGAATGCAAAGATCCGGCAAAACTGGACTCATTTTATAAAGAAGCAGCAAGAGTACCTTATGAGATCTGCAAGATTTCCGCCGAATCTCTCAAGCTATGCGAAGAGCTGTCCGGATGCGCCAATAAGAAACTTATCACGGATGTGGCCATAGCTGCGATATGTCTGGAGGGTGCTTTCTTCGCGGCGAAATACAATGTCTATATAAATTTAAAATATATCAAGGATATGGATTTCATAGGCGAGACGCATAAGGTGCTTCAGCCTTTGGAGGAAGAGTTGCCAAAGCTTAAAGAAGAGATCCTGGAAAGATGCGAAGAGGTGATCGAATGAGTGCGGCGCTTTTAGAGGGAAAGTTAATCGCGGAGAGCCTCAAGGCAAAGATAAAGCTTGAGGTCGAGGCGTTAAAATCAAAATATGGGAAGACGCCGAAACTCGTGGCCATACAGGTCGGCGATAACGCATCAAGCTCTGTCTATGTGAAAGCCCAAAAGAAGGCGGCAGAAGCTGTCGGAATAGTATATGAGCTAAAAATCATATCTGATACTATTTCTCAGCCCGGGGCTGAGAGCATGGTTAAAGAGATGAATAAGGACGGGAGCGTCACCGCGATCATATTGCAATTGCCCGTGCCGAAAGGGATCGACGCTAAGAAATTAATAAATTTGATAGCTCCTTCAAAAGATGCCGAGAGCATGACGCCGGAGAATCTGGGTAAGATCGTATCGGGTCAGTACAGGATAGGTCCATGCACCGCTATGGCAGTGATGGAACTATTGGAATCTGCCAAAGTCGATCTATACGGAAAAGAGGCGGTAGTCGTAGGGCATTCGGAGATAGCCGGTAAGCCGCTCGCATTGATGCTATTAAATAAGTTTGCCACAACTACCGTATGTCATATCGCTACGGCAGAGCGAGGCAGACTCCTTGAGCATGTGAAACGGGCGGAGATCCTGATAGCCGCCGTAGGTAAGGCAGGAATTATTAAAGGCGATTGGATAAAAGATAAGGCCATAGTCATAGATGTGGGCATAAATAAGGTCGGCGAAAGAATAGTAGGCGATGTGGAATTCGGCGCCGCTTCGCAGAAGGCTTCATATATAACGCCTGTTCCGGGCGGAGTGGGGCCGCTAACCACCACGATACTTATGCGTAACACGCTGGAACTGTTTAAGGCAGGATTAAAATGAATTTTTGTGACAGGTTAAAGAGCGGTAAGTTTATTGTAACGAGCGAGATCGGGCCTCCTAAAGGTATCGATGTCAATGAAATGCTCGCAGATGCGGATCTCGTCAAGGGCAAAGTGGACGCGGTAAATGTTACGGACCTGCAGAGCTCCGTCATGCGGCTTGGTTCCATCGCAGTGTGCCGACTTCTGAAGGAGAGGGGCATCGAACCGATAATGCAGATGACATGCCGCGACAGGAACAGGCTTGCCCTTCAATCGGACCTGTTGTCCGCGGCGGTACTGGGAATAGAGAACGTGCTTGTTCTTACCGGTGATTATACTTCCGCCGGAGATCATCCAGAGGCAAAGCCTGTATTCGATCTGGGGTCGGTCGAGCTTTTGGATGTCATCAAGGGTTTACAGGCGGGTAAAGACATGAAAGGCAATCTTCTGAAAGGTGCCCCGAAATTTTGCGTCGGAGCTGTGGTAAATCCCGGCGCCGATCCTTTGGAGCCGGAGATCATTAAGATGGAGAAGAAGATCGAGGCGGGGGCGCAATTTTTTCAGACTCAGGCGGTATATGACATTGAGCTATTCAAAAGATTTTTGGACGCGTCGAAATATTTGAAGACGACGATACTTGCCGGCATAGTCTTATTAAAATCCGCGGGTATGGCCCGATATATGAATAAGAATGTCGCGGGCATATTTGTCCCGGAAGGCCTTATTAAAGAGATGGAAGGCGCGAGCGACAAGAGCGCCAAGTCTATAGAAATAGCGGCGCGGCTGATAAAGGAATTGAAAACTTTATGCCAAGGGGTGCATATTATGCCTATAGGCTGGGATAAGAAAGTTCCGTTGGTGCTAGAGGCGGCGGGGTTGGTTTGAGTTATGTCATACCCGCGCAAGCGGGTATCCATATATTAGTATCGTCTGGATTCCCGCTGGAGCCTGCCCCGTGCATAGATTCCCGCTGGAGCCTGCCCCGTGCATAGATTCCCGCTTTCGCGGGAATGACACGGGGCGGGAATGACACGGGGCGGGAATGACACGGGGCGGGAATGACACGGGGCGGGAATGACAGGTGACAGGAAAAAAGAAAATCTAATGGCAAAGACGATATCAGAAGTTACAGTTAAGACAGTCGCGACATTGATGGTGAGTGGCGCTAAGAAGCTTTATGCTGAAGCTGAAGAATTTTTAGATAAGGCGATAAAAGAGAAGGGCCCCACCGCCGCGGTGGGGTTTCCTGAGACGGCATTTTTTCTCCCACTCGCGAACGCGCTTTTAGGACTAGAGACGAAGACGCTGTCGGATGCGAAGAAGATATTATCTACCTCAAAGACGCTTCTGGCCAATGTGCCCAGCGATGAAAATAAGTGGGATACGTTTTTGAAAGATGGGTTGAATTCCGGAGTCGCCGCTATACTTGCCGAAGAATTAATATGCGCCATGCGCTATCTCTGCGGCAAAGAGCCTCAAGACGGGTGTTCAGGTTTCCTCCCGGATACGTTACTTAGAAGTCTTGGTATTCAGCTTGTGGACGGAAGGATGTCGGGCATAGCGGTGGTGCTGGGAAAAGCAAAGGATAGTGCTGCTGCCGTCGATATCGTGAGAGACCTGCAGAAGCGCAACATCCTGACGCTCGTCGGCGGCAATGTCGAAGGAGTGAGCATAGTAGACCAGTTAAAAGACGGCGGCCTGCACATGGGGCTGGAATCTTACGTGGTCCCGTTTGGCCGCGATACAATTTCGATAGTATACGTTCTGAACTTTGCGATAAGGGCGGCTTTGACATATGGCGGAATAAAGGCAGGCAACGCCAAGGCCTGCGTCGATTATGTGCGCGAGAGAGTGCCGGCGTTTGTGCTGTTATTGGGCGGGGTCGACGATATTAAGGCTGCAACAGGCGCGGGAGCTCTCGCGGCAGGAGTTCCGATAATAACGGATCTTGATCTGCCGGAAATAAAAACGACAGGCGTATGCGCTCATGAGGAATGTCTGGTAAAAGAGTTTGATCACAAAAAAATAGTGCAAAAAGCGGTTGAGGCTCGCGGAATAAAGATTAAAATTACTCAGATACCTATACCGGTGCCGTGCTCGGCCGCATTCGAGGGCGAGCGCGTAAGAAAAGAAAATACGTTTGTCCAGTTCGGTGGTAAGTATTCGCCGGCATTTGAATACCTGAAGATGAGAAAGATGGATGAGATTGAAGACGGCAAAGTAGACGTTATTGGGCCTGAGATCGATTCTATCCAGGAGGGATCGAATGTGCCTCTTGGTATAGTTATCGAGGTTGCGGGCCGTAAGATGACGCAGGATTACGAACCGATCCTTGAAAGGCAGATCCATAAGTTCTTAAATTACGCTATGGGCATATTCCATATGGGCCAGCGCGATATGAACTGGATGAGAATCTCAAAAGAAACTAAGAAGGCAGGATTCAAAATTCGGCATTTTGGCGACCTCCTGGCGGCGAAGTTCCATGATGAATATGGCGCAATAGTTGATAAGGTGCATGTAAAATTGATAACTGATGAGAAGGAAGTAAAAAGACTTTTACCGGGAGCGCGCAGGGCTTATGCGGCGCGCGATGAGCGGCTTGCCGGTATGACAGATGAATCGGTGGATACATTTTATAGCTGTTCATTATGCCAGAGTTTTGCTCCCGATCACGTTTGCGTGGTGAGCCCCGAGAGGCTCGGCCTTTGCGGAGCATACTCATGGCTCGACGCCAAAGCGGCGCACGAGATCACGCCCACCGGTGGTAATCAACCGATAAAAAAAGGAAAAGTAACGGATGCGATAAAAGGCATCTGGGAAGGCATAAATACATTTGTTCACGGCGCGTCGCATCAGCGTGTCAGCCAGATGTCCATATATTCACTGATAGATTCCCCTATGACTTCGTGCGGTTGTTTTGAGTGTATAGTAGCTATAGTGCCGGAGGCCAATGGCGTCATGGTCGTCAATAGGGAATACGCGGGTGAGACACCCGCGGGAATGAAATTTACAACACTGGCAAATATGGTAGGCGGCGGTAACCAGACTCCCGGATTCTTAGGCGTAGGACGATTATATATAGTCAGCAAAAAGTTCATTTCGGCTGAAGACGGATTGAAACGTATAGTATGGATGCCTAAGGAATTAAAAGAGGCGCTCGGTGACAAATTAAAAAAGCGTTGTGAAGAGATAGGTGTCCCGGATCTGTTGGAAAAGATAGCAGATGAAACAGTGGCCACCGAATCGGTAGGGCTGGTACAGTATCTCGAGAAGGTAAACCACCCGGCGCTCTCCATGCCGCCATTAATGTAAGCGTTGTAGGGTCAGTCCCCTTCGGGGACAGACCCTAAAGAAACTGTCGAAGGACTCACAGATGGCTTTAACAGGACTCGACATATATAAGTTGTTGCCCAAGACTAACTGCAAGGATTGCGGGTTCGCTACATGCCTTGCTTTTGCGATGGCGCTTGCCCAGAAAAAGGCGTCGCTCGACAAATGTCCCCACGTGACAGCAGAGTCGAAGATAGTGCTGGAGAGCGCGAGCCAGCCGCCGATAAAGCTCGTAACTATAGGCGCGGGCGATAAAAAATTAGAGATGGGC
>JAUYOH010000079.1 GCA_030695925.1 Candidatus Omnitrophota bacterium | reverse complement strand
TCGTCTTTCTTAGGCGAGGACACCTTTATCTTCTCCCCCTCTATCTGGGTCTGAATCTTAGGGTTAAAGTCCCGGATCATCTTTGAAAGCTCTTTCTGTTTCTCTCTCGGAATACCGCAAGTCAACTCCACGACCTGCCGCAACGTCCCTTCGAACGCCTTTTCGGGCTCTTTATAAGTCAATGCTTTAAGCGAGATATTTCTCTTGACCATCCTCGTATCGAGGATGTCCCTTAACGAACGCAATTTAAAGTCGTCGTCCGCGACAAGGGTTATCTTCTTCTCGGCGCGGTTGTAATCGATAGAGGACTTGCTGTTCTTAAAGTCATACCGCTGGGATAATTCTTTCTTCGCCTGATTAATGGCATTGTCGACTTCCTGCAAATCGACTTCGGAAACGATGTCAAAAGAAAAATTAGGCATGTTTTATTCCCCCCCCCTCACCCTTGCCCTCTCCCCGTCGGGGAGAGGAGATTTTTAAGATTTATTTATCCCTACCTGCGCGCTTGCGCGCCAATGTATCCAGTATCTTCTTGCGCAGCCGTATGCCCTTAGGCGTGACTTCGACGAGTTCATCGGAACCGATATATTCTATCGCCAGTTCAAGGGTCATCTCTTTCGGCGGTGTCAGCACTACCGCGATATCCGAAGTTGAAGACCTCATGTTTGTAAGCTTTTTCATCTTGCAGGGGCTTAGCGGCATGTCCTCGCCGCGCGGGTTCTCGCCGACGATCATGCCTTCGTAGACCTCGACGTTAGGCCCTATAAACAATTCCCCTCTCAATTGCGCGTTCGCCAACGCGTATGCCGTCGACACCCCGGGCTCTATCGCCACAAGCGAACCCCTGGGCTCGACATTGAAAGCCCCTGATTCGACCGGTTTATACTCGTCAAAAACATGATTGATGACGGCCATGCCCCTTGTCTTTGTCATGAGCGCGCCTTTTAGGCCGATTATGCCGCGGGTAGATATCTGGTATTCGAGATGCAGCGAACCGGTGGCGCTCTGTGAAACATGCTTCAGCTTTCCTTTCCTTCGGCCGATCTCTTCTATCACCGTGCCCTGATATTCCGCGGGGATTTCTATAGTCAAAAATTCAAAAGGTTCATATTTTACACCGGCCTTTTCGTGGTAGATAACTTCGGGCTGGGAGACTTGAAGCTCAAATCCCTCGCGGCGCATCTGTTCGACAAGGATAGCCAGGTGAAGCTCGCCGCGCCCGGAGACAAGAAAGGTATCCGCGCTTTCGGTCTCGGCCACACGGAGCGAGACGTTGGTCTCGGTCTCTTTAAAAAGACGGTCGCGGATATTGCGCGAGGTAACATATTTGCCTTCCCGTCCGGCGAACGGGCCGGTATTGACGCCGAATGTCATCTGGACCGTCGGCTCATCTATTTCCGGGGGAGGGAGCGGCGTGGGATCGTTAGGATCTGTTATTGTGTCACCGATACCTATATCCTCAAAGCCCGCTACGGCGACGATCTCGCCCGCGACCGCGCTCTCGCGCTCGACGCGCTCGAGCCCCTCATATGTTAAGATCGCGGTTATCTTTGACGTGATTTTACTTCCGTCTTTGCGGAAAAGTATCGCGTTATCATCCACCTTGAGAGACCCGCCGGTGATCTTACCTATGCCCATCTTACCCTTATAGAAATCTCCGAGAAGTGCCAGAATCAATATCTGCAGGGGCGCCTCCGGATCAACAGTCGGCGGGTCAATTTTCTTCAGGATAGTCTCAAGAAGCGGAAATATATTCTCCTGAGTATGTCTCATATCCAGTGTCGCCGTGCCGTTTATCGCGGACGCGTAAACAATCGGAAAATCCAGCTGCTTGTCACTCGCGTTTAACTCGACGAAAAGGTCAAATGTGCGGTTTACGACATCGTCGATCTGCGCGTCGGCCAGATCCACCTTATTTACCACAACGATAGCTTTTAATCCGAGCTCGAGGGCTTTTCTTAAGACAAAACGCGTCTGCGGCATCGGCCCGTCTTTCGCGTCGACAAGAAGAAGGACCCCGTCGACCATCCGCAGTATCCTCTCGACTTCTCCGCCGAAATCCGCGTGGCCCGGAGTATCAACGATATTGATCTTCACGCCTTTATGTGTGACGCTCGCGTTCTTCGCGCGTATCGTGATGCCGCGCTCGCGTTCAAGATCCATCGAGTCCATTATACACTCACCCATCTCCTCGATATTGCGCTGGACATGGGTCTGCTTTAATATGGCGTCAACGAGTGTGGTCTTGCCGTGATCAACGTGCGCGATGATCGCTATGTTTCTGATATTATTCTGTTTTACCATTTGATTTTTTAGGGGAGGGTTACCTGAAGATAATCTTTCCCGCTAATATAACTCCTATACCAAGTAATATCAATATGAACTGCTGTATCGAACGCGACGCGATTCTTTCCTTGTTTAATTCCGGGATGAGGTCAGTGCAGGCGATGTATATGAATCCGCCCGCCGCCACACTTATCATAAACGGCGTAAAGCCTTCGAGTTTATTCAGGAAAAAATACGCCGCGATAGCTCCCAAAAATGCCGTCAGAGCCGTCACGAAATTATACATGAGGGCCTTTCCCTTACTGAAACCGCCGTAAACGAGTATGCCGAAATCTCCCAGTTCCTGCGGTATCTCGTGCAAGATTATCGCGATAGTCGCAATCAAACCGGCCGAGGTGCTTGTTAAAAAAGCGGCGGCTATTATGACGCCGTCCAAAAAATTATGTACCCCGTCGCCCACAAGATTAAGATAGGTAAACTGATGGACGTCGCATTCGCCCTTGTGGCAATGATACCAATACAGGAACTTCTCCATCAAAAAGAATAGCATTATCCCGAAGACGACGCTTCCGAACGCTTTTGATGGCTCTATTTTATCCAGCGCTTCCGGCAATAGGTCCAGGAATGCCGCGCCCAAGAGTGAGCCGGTCGCGAAACTCACTAATACGAAGAATACTTTATCCAGCGGCTTGGCCTTGAATAAAAAAGTCACTATCCCTATAAGGGATACCGCGCTGACTATAAAGACGCTTATAAGTATGGACGCTAATGGGTGCATTTTATAACTCTCCGTCGGAGAACATATTACGATATAACTGCCTGATTGTCAATGAATTAGAAATTATGCGATTGGGGCGGATGCGCTTTATGTATGGGCGGCGTGTCTCTTCTTGAAATGTAAAGCGACGTTGACAAGGATTATCAGGACCGGAACTTCTACTAATGGCCCGATTACAGTCGCGAAGGCCTGATTAGAGGTTATGCCAAAGATTGCTACCGCGACAGCTATGGCTAACTCAAAATCATTGCTTGCCGCGGTAAAAGAAACGGCTGTCTTCTGGCCATATTTAATGCCCATCTTCTTGGCGATAAAGAACGTCGAAAACCACATAAGGAAGAAATATATGACAAGCGGGATAGCGATCCTTACCACGTCAAAGGGCTGTTGGATAATGTATTGCCCTTTAAGCGAAAACATGACGATAATAGTAAATAAAAGGGCTATGAGGGTGACCGGGCTTATCCTTGGAATAAAAATATCTTCGTACCACTTCTTGCCTTTTAACTTAAGCAGACTAGCACGGGTAAGCGCTCCCGCAAGAAAAGGTATGCCCAAAAAGAAAAGGACTGTCTTGGCCGCCTCTACCATCGATATGCTGACATTCAATCCCTTGACAAGCCCCAACCAGTTAAGGCCGATAGTGATAAAGACGTAGATATACGC
>JAUYOH010000065.1 GCA_030695925.1 Candidatus Omnitrophota bacterium | reverse complement strand
GAAATTCAAGGGTGAGAGAAGCTATATCAAGATAGGCGATAACAATATCATCCGCGAATATGTCACGATCAACATGGGGACGAATAAGGAATCTTCCACCGTGATCGGCAACAACGTCCTTTTAATGGCGTATTGCCACGTGGCGCACGATTGCGTGATAAAAGACGGGGCGATCATTGCCAATTGCGGCACGTTTGCCGGCTATGTCACCGTTGAGGAGAAGGCGGATATCGGAGGGCTTACCGGTGTCCATCAGTTCGTGCGCATAGGAAAACTCGCTATCATAGGCGGCTGCTCGAAAGTCACGCAGGATGTGGTGCCTTTTTCCAAGAGCGACGGCCATCCCCTGAAGGTTTACGGGCTCAACACTGTCGGTCTCGATCGGGCAGGTATCCCGCTTGAGTCAAAAAATTCCCTCAAGAAGGCTTTCAAGATATTGTTCCATTCCGGGTTAACGGTCTCTCACGCCGAAGAGGAGATAAAGTCGAAAGTCCCGAAGTGCCCGGAAGTGGACTACCTCCTGAAATTCATAGCCGCCTCCGAGAGGGGCATCGCAAGATAAGATAAAATGGACACAATAGGTCTGATCGCAGGAAAGAGCGATTTTCCTTTGCTTTTCGCAAAGGCCGCCAAGTCCAAGGGCGTAAAGGTCATCGCCGTCGGCATCGAGGGCGAGACGAAGCCCGAGATAGGGCGCCTTGTAGACAAATTTTACTGGGTAAAACTCGGCGAGCTCTCCAAAGTGCTTGAGGTGTTCAAGTCCGAAGGCATCAAAAGGGCCGTAATGGCCGGCGGCATCACCAAATCGCGCATCTTTAACGAAGCATTAAAGATAGACGGCCTCATGAAGTCCATACTCGTAAAGGCCCTTGATAAAAAAGACGATACGCTGCTTTCGATGATCACATCCACGTTAAAGTCCGCCGGAGTAGAATTGTTGGACTCGACTTTGTTCCTGGAGGACCTGCTTCCGGATGAAGGCGCGCTTACGAAAGCGAGGCCTGAACCGGCGCAGGAGGAAGATATAAAATTCGGCGCGAAGATAGCAAGGGAAGTCGCCGGCCTTGATATAGGGCTTTCCATATTTGTGAAAGACAAAGCGGTCATCGCGGTCGAGGATATAGAGGGGACCGACGCGATGATAAGGCGCGGCGGACGGCTTGCGGGACCGGGCGGCGTCGTGATAAAAGTGGCGCGGCCTAAGCAGAATATGAAATTC
>JAUYOH010000061.1 GCA_030695925.1 Candidatus Omnitrophota bacterium | reverse complement strand
GAGCATACAGGGGCAAAGAAGGTATTCGATAATAAGAAGATAGCGATCGTGCCCGACCATTTCGCGCCGGCAAAAGATATAAGGTCAGCGGAGAATTTAAGGACCTTAAAGGATTTTGCAAGGAAATACAATATCAAATATTACTACGAGATCGGCTGTATGGGTATAGAGCACGCGCTTCTTCCGGAAGAGGGGCTTACCATGCCCGGAGATTTGATAATCGGTGCGGATTCGCATACCTGCACCTATGGCGCGGTCGGCGCTTTCTCAACCGGCGTGGGCTCGACGGACCTCGCGGCGGTATTCGTGCGGGGAAGATTATGGTTTAAGGTGCCCGAACAGATGAAGTTCGTCTACACCGGCAAACTTAACAAGTGGGTCGGAGGAAAGGACCTTATCTTGTTTACTATCGGCGATATCGGGGTTGACGGCGCGTTATATAAATCTATGGAGTTTACAGGCGAGGTCATATCGCGCCTTCCGATGGATGACAGGTTCGCCATGTGCAATATGGCGATCGAGGCCGGCGGCAAGAACGGGATCATCGCGCCGGATGAGATAACATTGGAATATGTCAAGCAGACGGCGAAAAAATCAAAGAAGAGATGGAAGATATATAAGAGCGATAAAGACGCCGAATATTGCGAAGTTAAGAAATACGACGTGACAAAATTGGAACCGCAGGTCGCGTTTCCGTCGCTTCCGTCTAACGCGAAGCCGGTCAGTCAGGCGAAGAATATAAGAATAGACCAGTCGGTCATCGGCTCATGTACGAACGGCAGGATAAGCGACTTGAGAATGGCCGCGAAGGTATTGAAGGGAAAGAAGGTCCATAAGGACGTGCGTTGCATCGTTTTTCCCGCGACACAGGCTATTTATTTACAGGCCATGAAGGAAGGATTGATCGAGATATTTGTGAAATCAGGTTGTGCAGTCTCGACACCGACCTGCGGGCCATGTTTAGGCGGGCATATGGGAGTATTGGCCGCGGGTGAAGTATCTATCGCGACCACGAACAGAAATTTTGTCGGCAGGATGGGGCACCTGAAGTCAGAGGTGTATCTCTCGAATCCGGCGGTCGCGGCGGCAAGCGCCGTAAAAGGCAGGATCGCACATCCGGAGGAAGTGCTATGATAATAAAAGGACGCGCCTGGAAATTCAGGGACAATGTCAATACCGACGAAATAATTCCGGCGAAGTTCCTTGCCCTGACTACGGCCGAGGAATTGGGCCCGCATTGTATGGACGGGATAGAGCCGGGTTTCTCAAAGAAGATGTCGAAAGGCGATATTATCGTGGCGGGAAAGAATTTCGGCTGCGGCTCGAGCCGCGAGCACGCGCCGCTCTCGCTTAAGGGCTGCGGCGTATCATGCGTTATCGCAGAGAGCTTCGCGAGGATATTCTTCCGCAACAGCATAAATATTGGGCTTCCGATATTAGAGTCAAGAGAGGCCAGTAGGGCGATAGAGGAAGGCGATGAGATAGAAGTGGATGCCGCAAAAGGCGTGATTAAGAACCTGACAAAAGGCAAGACGCATAAATCAAAGCCGATGCCGGAATTTATGGAGGAGCTGATCTCGGCAGGCGGACTAATGAAATGGGTGACCAAAAAAAGATGAGTGATTATAAGATAGCAGTTATCCCGGGCGACGGGACCGGGCCGGAGGTTGTCGGAGAAGGACTTAAGGTCTTGGAGGCGGCCGCAAAGAAGTTCGGATTCAAGTATGAGACAAAGGAATTCGATTTCAGCGGAGAGCGCTATCTTAAGACCGGAAAGCTCGTCGAGGATAATGATGTCGAGGAGTTAAAGAAATATAATGCGATTTATCTGGGCGCAGTCGGAGACCCCAATGTCAAGCCGGGGATCATCGAGACGGGCGTTCTTTTAAAATTAAGGTTTTCACTGGATCAGTATATAAATTTACGCCCGGTAAAACTCTACAATTCAGCTTACTGCCCGCTTAAGGACAAGAAACCGGAAGATATCGACTTTGTCGTGGTTCGCGAGAATTCCGAGGGCCTTTACAAAGGGATGGGCGAATTCCGCAATAAAGACACGAAGGACGAAGTCGCGATTCAGATATCGTATAATACGCGTAAGGGTGTGGAGCGTTGCATACGCTACGCCTTTGAATACTGCAGGAAGCGTAACAAGAGAAAGAAGCTTACTCTTTGCGGCAAGACCAACGTCTTGACCTACGCGTGGGACCTCTGGCAGAGGACGTTTAATGAGGTCGCCAAGGAATATTCGGACATCAAGACGGATTATGCGCATGTGGATGCGACAACGATGTGGTTTGTCAAGAACCCCGAATGGTTCGATGTTATTGTGACCGACAATATGTTTGGCGATATTATAACCGATTTAGGTGCGATGATACAGGGTGGTATGGGTATAGCCGCGGGCGGAAATATCAACCCGCAGGGCGTCTCGATGTTCGAGCCGATAGGCGGCTCGGCCCCCAAATATACGGGCCAGAACGTCATCAATCCCCTTGCCGCTATCTGTGCCGTGGGGATGATGCTTGAGAATTTAGGTGAGGCAAAAGCCGGAAAGGCGGTTGAAGAGGCGGTCATAAAAGTGGTGAGCACGAAATTAAAGTCCCTTGCCGCGGGCAAGATGGGTTATTCGACGACCGAGGTAGGTGACCTCATCGTGGAGTCATTATAACAGGGTGAGAGGATGAAGAAGAGTAAATATAATGTTTGTGTGGTCGGCGTAGGCGCTGTCGGAATAGAGATGCTCCGGGTGCTGCGCCAGCGGAATTTTCCGATCGGCGAACTAAGAGTTTTGGCAAGGCGCTCAAGGGAGATAGAGGTAGACGGACAAAAGTATTCTGTGCGGACCGTTTCTCCCGAAGGGTTTGACGGCATAGATGTCGCCCTCTTCGCCGGCACCGAAGGCGAAAAAGGCGCGGCGGTCACTTACGCCAAAGAAGCGGTAAAGAGAGGCGCCGTAGTTATAGATAATGGCGCGGATTTCCGCATGGATCCCGATGTCCCTCTGGTCGTTCCCGAGGTAAACGCGAAAGACGTAAAGAAACATAAAGGTATAATCGCGAACCCCAATTGTTCGACCATACAGATGGTCGTGGCGCTAAATCCGATCCACAAGAAGGTGGGGATAAAGAGGATAATAGTTACTACTCTGCAGGCATCATCCGGTGCGGGGAAGGGTGCTGTCGAGCAGCTCAAGACGGAGAACGCTGCTATCGCTGCTGGCGGTTACGAGAATGTCCACGTCAATGTCGAGCGTTCGTTGCCGCAGCAATTGGCTTATAATGTATTCCCGCATATAGGAAGTTTTGTCGAGTGCGATTACACCAACGAGGAGTGGAAACTGGTCAAAGAGACTCATAAGATAATGCACGATAATAAGATCAAGATCTCCGCGACTACCGTGAGAGTCCCTGTGAGGACCGGCCATTCCGAATCGGTATATATAGAGACCGGAAAACCGATTACTCCCAAGAAAGTAAGAGATCTTCTCTCGAAGGCGCCGGGCATAATCGTTATGGACGACCCGAAGAAGAATATCTATCCTATGCCGAAAGATGCCGAGGGCAAGGACGAGACCTTTGTGGGCCGTATACGCTGCGACTGTTTCGTGAAGAACGGCCTGTGGCTGTGGGTCGTCGCGGATAATTTACGCAAGGGCGCCGCGACCAACGCGGTACAGATCGCCGAAGAATTAATAAAATATTGATCCGTAATATCCTCCTCAAAATAGAATACGACGGCACAAATTACTCCGGCTGGCAATCGCAGAAAAATTCCCGCAGCATCCAGGATACAACAGAAGCCGCGCTTAAACGGATTACGGGCCGTAAGGCGCGGCTTATATCCTGCGGAAGGACCGATGCCGGTGTCCACGCGCTCGGCCAGATAGCCAATTTTAAGACAACCTCAGATATCCTGCTCTATAAACTTCAGCGCGGCTTAAACAGCGTCCTTCCGAAGGACATCGTTATAAAAGAAATAAGGGAAGCCCCGCTTAAGTTCCATTCGAGGTTCGACGCGAAATCAAAGACCTACTGCTATACTATAATAAATGGCGCATCGCCGTCTGCCGTCCAAAGGGATTTTACCGCGTACATACCGTATAAACTCGACCTGCCGCTTATAAAAAAAGAAGCGAAGCATCTTCTCGGCAAGCACGATTTCAAGTCGTTCCAGGCTGCCGACAAGGTTGAACGTTCATCCATACGTACGATAAAAAGATTGGATATCAAAAAGGCCGGAAACAGCATAAAAATTACTGTCGAAGCCGATGGTTTTTTGTATAATATGGTAAGGAATATCGTCGGCACTTTGCTTGAGATAGGAAAAGGAAGGCTCAAGCCGGGTAGTATGGGGAAGATCCTGAAGGCCAAGGACAGGAAACTTGCCGGGCCTACAGCGTCGGCAAGGGGCTTATGCCTTATGGAGGTAAAATACTGATGGCGGCAAAGAAACGCCAGAAAGAAGGGATGGATTAGATTTTTCTTGACAAAATGTATTTTTATGTTAAAATTAGTGTTTCTTGATTAACTTTAATGAGGATGGTTTAATATGGTAAATAAGGAAATAGTAAAGAAAGAAACATCGGAAAAGTGGCATATGGTCGATGCCGACGGCAAGATCCTAGGTCGACTTGCGGGAGCCGTTTCCCGCGTCCTTTACGGGAAGAATAAACCTATATTTCGCAAGGACTTATGTATGGGTGACGGAGTAATCGTGATAAACGCCGCCAAGATAAAGGTAACGGGGAATAAGCCCTTGGCGAAGACCTACGACAGATACTCCGGTTATCCGGGCGGCTTGAAGACAGAGACGCTGGAAACGATGTTGAAAAAGAAACCGGAATATGTTATACTACACGCAGTAAAGGGGATGTTGCCCAGGAATAAGGTCGGCAAAGCGGCCTTAAAGAGATTAAAGGTTTACGCGGGCAAGGAACATCAGCAGAGCGCCCAAAAACCGGAATTATTAAAGATATAAATCAGGAGAAAGATGGAAGCGCAGGCAAAGTATTTGGGAATCGGCAGGAGAAAAGAATCGAGGGCCAGGGTGTCTTTAATGCCGGGCTCAGGCCAGATTCTCATAAATAAGAGGGCATTGGATGATTATTTTCCGAGGGAGACGCTGAGGATGGTCCTTAAAGAGCCGCTTGATATAACACAGACCGCCGGCAAATTCGACGTTGTCGCCCTTGTCGATGGTGGCGGTATTTCGGGCCAGGCGGGTGCGGTGCGTTTGGGCATAGCCCGCGCTCTTCTTAAGGTGGATTCTAACTTCCGCCCGGCCTTACGCGGCCGCGGTCTTCTTACCCGTGATCCGCGCATGAGAGAGCGGAAGAAGTACGGGCAAAAAGGAGCTCGTAAGCGTTTCCAATGGACTAAACGTTAACATAACAGTATAACAGGCTTAAAATACGCCTATTCCGACGAGAAAACGCTTGACGGGATAGGCATTTTCATTTTATAATGAATTGTTTTCCCGATAATTTTAAAGGAGATTATAAATGGCAAAGAGTGTTTTGAAGATCGCGGTTGTGGGCGCGACAGGTTATGCGGGCTGCGAATTGATAAAGATCCTGTTAAGGCATCCCGAGACGGAGATAACATCCATCAGCGCGAAGATAGACAAGCCCGAACCGATCTCGAACGTATTCCCTATATTCAAAGGACAGATGGATCTCGTATGCGGCGAACTCGATATAAAAGCGGCGGCAAAGGCGGCTGATTTCATATTTTTGGCTTTACCGCATAAAGTCTCAATGGAGTTCGCGCCGAAGTTCCTCGAATCCGGGAAAAGGGTCGTCGATTTAAGCGCCGATTACAGGTTAAATTCCGTATCCGAATATGAGACCTGGTATGGCACAAAACATACGAGCGCGGAACTTTTATCGTCGAGCGTCTATGGCCTTCCCGAACTGTATAGGAAGGATATCGCGAAGGCGAAACTACTGGCGAACCCCGGCTGTTATCCGACGGCCTCGATATTGGGCTGCGCCCCGCTTATAGAGAAGTCGCTTGTCGAGACAGACCAGATAATCATCGACGCGAAGTCGGGTATCACCGGCGCGGGAAGGACGCCGTCTATGGGGCTTCATTTTCCCGAGGCCAACGAGAACCTCAAGGCGTATAAGATAAATCAGCATCAACATATGCCGGAGATAAATCAGGAGTTATCGAAGTTGTCCGGTTCAAAGGTGCAGGTCACTTTTACCCCGCATCTGGTACCGATGAACAGGGGCATATTATCGACGATATATTTTACCCTGAAAAAGCAATTAGATATAAAAGAAGTGATAAAGATTTACAAAGATTTCTATAGGGATGAACCGTTCGTGAGGGTTCTTGACGAGGGTGTTTTTCCCGAGACGAAGAATGTGTACAGCACCAACTTTTGCGACATCGGGATAAAAGTGACGGACAAGAGGACTATCGTCGTGACCGCCATAGACAATCTCTGGAAGGGCGCCGCTTCTCAGGCGGTCCAGAACATGAATATAATGCAGGGCTATAAAGAGACGCTGGGCATATTATGAAGATAATCAAAGGTTCGGTGACCGCGCCCCAGGATTTTTTAGCCGCCGGGGTAAACTGCGGGATAAAGAAGAATAAGCCCGACTTAGCTCTTATCATCTCCAAGATCCCGGCGCTCGCGGCAGGCATCTTCACGAAGAATGCGGTTAAGGCAGCTCCGGTTATAATTTCCGAGAAGCACTTAAAGAGCGGAAGGGCTCAAGCGATAATCGTAAACAGCGGAAACGCCAATTGCCTTACGGGAAAGAAAGGCATCGATGACGCCATGGAGACGGCGAAGGCCGTAGCGGGCTCTATGTGGATAAGCCCGTCCGATGTGCTTGTCGCCTCGACCGGCGTTATCGGAAAGCCGCTTGACGCCGGGAAGATAAAGGCCGCGGTCTCGAAGCTGATTAGCCAGTTAAGTGTGGCCGGCGAACTTTCGGCAGCGAAGGCGATAATGACGACCGACCTTTGCCCTAAAAGGATCGCGGTTGCGGTGAGCATAGGCGGCCAGACCGTAAAGATAGGCGGCATAGCCAAGGGTTCGGGCATGATATGCCCTAATATGGCGACGATGCTGTGTTTTTTGACTACGGACGCGGACATAGAATTAAAAGCGCTAAGAAGCTCTTTGAGGGATTCGGTCGAGGATTCCTTTAACGCGATAACGGTTGACGGTGATATGAGCACCAACGATACCGTTTTTATCCTCGCGAATTGCCTTGCCGGAAATCCAAGGATAAAATACGGCACGAAGGACTACAAGATATTTTGCGACGCGTTAGGTTATGTTACTACCTATCTGGCGAAAGAGATAGCCAGAGACGGCGAAGGGGCAAGCAAGTTTATCGAGATAGAGGTCAAGGGAGCGAAGAATAAAAATGACGCCAGCAAGATAGCGAAGGAAATCGCGAACTCGAATCTTGTAAAGACAGCGATGGCAGGCGAGGATCCGAATATCGGGAGGATAGCCGCCGCGGCAGGCGCCGCCGGGGTAAAATTCGAGGAATCAAAATTAGATATCTCAGTAAGCGGGATAAAGATAGTAAGCGGCGGGAATGTCACTTATCAAAAGAGGCCGAAGGTCAAAAGATTATTGAAGAAGGGCGAGATCAAGATATCAATTGATCTTCATTCGGGAAAGGCGTCCGCTAAGGTATGGACCTGTGACCTGACCGAGAGGTATATAAAGATAAATGCAAGATATAATTAAAAAAGCCGATGTGCTGATAGAGGCGCTGCCTTATATTAGGAAGTTCAAAGGTACGACCTTTGTCATAAAGGCAGGCGGCAGTATGATGGAGAGCAGGGATATCATAGGAGGTATATTCGAGGATATCATATTTTTGAGTTGCGTCGGCATAAAGCCGGTATTAATACATGGCGGCGGGTCGCGGATAAACGCCGGGATGAAAAAAGCGGGATTGCAGCCCAGATTTATAGACGGGTTGAGGGTCACTGACGCCAAGGCCATAAAGATCGTCGACGAGGTATTGACCGATACGAGCGCGGAGATAGCCGGGCATATAGAGGAATTAGGCGGTAAGGCGAAGGTCCTCTCGGGTAAGAAGTTCAGAGTGATCAAGGCCGAAAAAGTAAAGCATAAGGGTAAAGACATAGGATTTATCGGCAGGGTCTCTTCCGTAGACGTAAGGCCGATAAAGAAGGCGCTCGAGTCAGGCGCCATCCCGGTGATCTCACCGGTAGGGCGCGGGAAAGACGGCAAGGCCTATAACATAAACGCTGACCAGGCCGCCTCCGAGATCGCCGCGGCGTTAAAGGCGGAGAAATTCGTCTTGATAACGGATACGAAGGGGATATTAATGGACGAGTCGGACGAGGAGACGCTTATATCCACATTGAGGAGAAAAGAGGCGGAAGGCCTGATAAAAAGGGGAATAATCCGGTCAGGGATGATACCAAAGGTGAAAGCGGTTATTGCCGCGTTAAACAAAGGGGTCGAGAAGACGCACATAATCGATGGAAGACTAGACCACGCCATACTGTTGGAGATATTTACCGATAAAGGTATAGGAACGGAGATAATAAGATGACTCAAACAGAAGAGATAATGCAACTTTATTACGAATACGTAATGCCGACATACACAAAGTCACCGGTCGTATTGGTAAGGGGCAAAGGGATAAAGGCGTATGATATCGAAGGGAGGGAATTCCTTGATTTCTTTCCCGGCTGGGCGGTATCCGGAATAGGCCATTGCCACCCGAAGGTGGTCTCGGCTATACGCGAGCAGGCGAAGAAGATGATACATGTCTCGAATAATTATTACAACGAACTGCAGGGCCTTCTGGCGAAGAAGATAGTCGGTAGTTCTTTCGATGGCAAGGTCTTCTTCTGCAATAGCGGCGCTGAGGCGGTCGAAGGCGCCATAAAATTGGCAAGGAAATTCGGCCACCCTTCGAGATACGAGATAATAACGATGGATAACTCATTCCACGGAAGGACGCTGGCCGCTATTACGGCGACCGGCCAACCACACCATCAGGAAGGATTCGCTCCGCTTCCGCAGGGATTCGTTTATGCGTCGTTTAATAATTTAGAAGCGGTCAAATCGAAGATAACCGACAAGACAGTGGCTATAATGCTCGAGCCGATACAGGGCGAGGGCGGGATTATTGTCGCTTCTGACGAATTTATAACCGGACTAAGGAAAGTCTGTGACGAGAAGAACCTGCTTCTTATATTTGACGAGATCCAGACGGGAATGGGAAGGACAGGCAAGATGTTCTGCTATCAGCATTATAACGTAATACCTGATGTCATGGTCCTCGCTAAGACGCTCGGTGGCGGATTCCCGATAGGCGCGATGATTGCGAAGAGGAAGATCGCGGATACATTACAGCCCGGGATGCATGCCGCGACTTTCGGCGGAAGCCCGCTTGCCTGCGCAGCGAGTTTAGCGACTTTTGAGGCGATAGAGGAAGGGGATATGGTCGAGAAAGCTGCCAGGAGAGGGAGGTATCTATATAACAGGCTCTCTCTCTTAAAGAAGGATTTTCCCTTCGTGAAGATAGTAAGGGGAAGGGGTCTTATGGTCGGGGTAGAACTGGAGATAGAAGGAAAATATATAGTCGACAAGTGTATAGAGAAGGGGCTTTTGATAAATTGCACACAAAAGAAGATATTAAGGGTCATGCCGCCGCTTACCGTAAAAAATTCCGAGATAGACGCGGCTGTCGCGATCTTACACGATGTCTTAGAAGAGGCACAAAAGGTGCAAAGTGAAAGCTAAACATATAATCTCGATAAAAGACCTTTCGGTCGATGATATCGAAGAGATATTCGATCTGGCTAAGAAGTTAAAAGCCGAAGGAAAATTTGCGAGGGCAGAGTCACTTAAGGGAAAGACGCTCGGCCTCATATTCCAGAAGCCGTCTTTAAGGACGAAAGTATCGTTCGCAGTCGCTATGGCGCAGCTCGGAGGCACGGCTATATATCTCGCGCCCGAAGAAGTGAAACTCGGCGAAAGGGAAGCGATAAAAGATGTGGCTAGAACCTTGTCGAGGTATCTGGACGGGATAATGGCTAGGACGTTCAAGCACGAGGATATAGTTGAACTGGCGGAGTATTCGCAGGTCCCGATTATAAACGGACTCTCGGATTTCTCGCACCCTTGTCAGGCCCTCTCGGACCTCTTCACGGTAAAGGAGAAGAAAGGAACGCTTAAAGGTCTGAAGCTCGCTTTTGTGGGTGACGGCAACAATGTCTGCAATTCCCTTCTTATGGCTTCCGCAAGGCTGGGGGTAGATGTGGCTGTCGCTGTTCCTAAGGGCTACGAACCGGAAAAAGAGGTCGTGAAGACAGCTCTGGATTTCGCCGCCGTCAACGGTTCGAAGGTGATTGTCTGTTCCGATCCGGAGAAGGCGGTAGCCGGGGCAGACGTGATATACACAGATGTCTGGACCAGCATGGGACAGGAGAAAGAGAGAGCCAAGAGGCTAAAGGCGTTTAAGGGTTTTCAGATAAACAGTAAACTGTGCTCAAAAGCAAACAGGGATTACATCATAATGCATTGCCTGCCGGCTCACAGGGGCGAGGAGATAACAGATGAGTGTATGGAAAGCAAGCACTCCATCGTATTTGACCAAGCCGAGAACAGGCTGCATGTCGAGAAGGCGATATTGTTGCTGTTGCTGAAATAGACTTTGCCCCTCACCTTAATCCTCTCCCCAGAGGGGAGAGGGAAGGGTGAGGGGGATAGCGATGAGGAGAAGATGAATAAAAAAGTTGTTCTAGCGTATTCGGGCGGGCTTGATACATCCGTCATAATAAAATGGCTTACTAATAAGGGCTATGATGTGGTCGCTTATATGGCTGATGTAGGCCAAGAGTCCGACTTCGGGATATACAGGAAGAGGGCTTTAAAGACCGGCGCGGTAAAGGTCGTGGTCGAGGACTTAAAGAAGGAATTCGTAAACGACTTCGTCTTTAAGTCGCTAAAGGCCGGCGCCGTCTATGAGAGCGGATATCTATTGGCGACGGCGCTTTCAAGGCCGATTATAGCCAAGGGCCTCGTCGAGACGGCCCATAAGGAAAAAGCCGGTTATGTAGCGCACGGTTGCACAGGGAAAGGTAATGACCAGGTGAGGTTTGAGGTATCTATCGGGGCGCTGGACCCGAGCTTGAAGATTTTAGCTCCTGTCAGGGAGTGGGAGTTGAAGACAAGGCAGGAAGAGATAAATTATGCGAAGAAGAATAATATCCCCATTGATACGACAAAGAAGAAGCCATACTCGACTGATCTTAATCTATGGGGAATATCGATTGAGAGTGGGAAACTGGAAGATCCTTATTTTGAGCCTGACGAAGATACGTATTATCTTACGAAGGGAATAAAAGAGGCGGGTTCGGAGCCTGTCTATATCGAGATAGAGTTCGAGAACGGCGTTCCCGTGAAATTAAACGGCAAGACGATGAACGGCGTCTCTCTTATCCTGAAACTCGCCAAGATAGCGGGAGAGGCGGGTGTAGGAAGAAGCGATATGATTGAGAACAGGCTCGTCGGCATAAAATCAAGGGAGATATACGAGGCGCCTGCCGCGTGGACGCTTCATACCGCGCATAAGGCGCTCGAAAGTTTAGTCCTGGACAGGGAAGTCCTGCACTTTAAGGAAACGATTTCCCTGAAATACGCGGAGCTTACCTATTACGGGTTATGGTATACGCCGTTAAAAGAGGCGCTCGATAAATTCGTGGACGAGACGCAAAAATCCGTCAACGGCACCGTAAAGGTCAAACTCCATAAGGGCCATTGCGTTGTCGTCGGAAGGAAGTCGCCGGATTCCCTTTATAAAAAAGAACTGGCGACGTACGAAAAAGGCGATAAGTTCGATCAATCGCTGGCGAAGGGTTTTATACAGATATGGGGATTGCCATATAAGGGGTCATATAAAAAATGAATAAGAAATTATGGGGCGGGAGGTTTAAAAAATCACAGGACCCTGAGTTCGAGGAGTTTTCTTCCAGTATCCATTTTGACTACGTGCTGGCGAAATATGATACTCTGGGCTCTATGGCCCACGCGAAGATGCTAGGCAAATGCGGAATAATCCCAAAGAAGGATGCCGCCGTCATAGTCAAAGGCCTGACTGTCATTTTAAAAGAGGTGCA
>JAUYOH010000060.1 GCA_030695925.1 Candidatus Omnitrophota bacterium | reverse complement strand
GCCCCGCTTGTCGTAATGATGAGGTTTACCCTCTGGCCTGCCGTAAGGTTGGAGGCGCTTATATTCTCCGCTTCTCCCGGAGTCAGGGTAAAAACATCACCCAGGGCGCAATTTAAAGTCGGCGTGGAACCGGCGGTTATTGCCGATACCGCGCTTGAAATGCGCTTTGCAATGACGTTTCTACTGGCGTCGATGACTGCGACTTCCGAGCCTTTCCTGCCTACGGCGAACCCGCCGTTCTTCACCGATACCGCGTCAAAATGCGTATATGCCATGCCTTGCACTCCTTATCTTTAAGAGCAGGGAAGTTAACAACTGCTAACCAAATTTAGCGGGTTAACAATCGCTAACTTCCCCACAAGGTTTAGACGTTATGGCCGTAAACCCACTTATAGTCGCTGAAGCCGTAGCTATAACGGGTATATACGGACCACTTCGAGACGTAGGTATCGAAGTCCTTATCCTTGTTGAATTCGACCGGGATACGGTCGAACCACTTCAGGAAGAGCTTCATATACTTCGAGTCGATCATGAACCAGCTCGTCGAACTCGTCAGTCTCGGCCAAACGATAACTTTATAGCGCTGGTAGCTATAATTGATATCGTTGTTCGCAGAACCCACGGTCTGCTGCGTCTTGACGATTATATTCGCCATCTCTTCCAGGGCCGGAGGAACGAGGATCGTGTCGAACATGATGTCTACGAGGTTATCCGTCTCGTCCCTGAACGCCATGCCGAGTAGCCTCGTACCCTCTACCGCTGTCGCCGAAAACGAAGTAGAGCCGCAGTTCGACTGGGTACTGGAAGTCCCTACAGCCGAATGGTCGGTCGCGCAGAGTGCCTTGGTATCGCCTCCTGCGAACACGCTCGTATTGAACGCGTTGTTGAAAAGGCTCGCGCCGTGTTTCTCGCGGGTCCTCTTGGCAACAAGCGCCAACTGCTGCGGGCGCTTATTGATGATCGAGTACACATCATCATCAACGAGCTTTCGCTCTATCTTGATACCTTTCACCCACTCCCTGTGTACATAGGAAGTCCTGTACTGCTGGCTGAAATCACCGTAAGGTATCGTGCCGGTGAATTCCTCCAGGTCTCCGAGTCCACCGATCCCGAGATCGTGCTCTACAGCCTTATTGGATTTTTCAACCCCGTAGAGCTGTTCGGCAACGCTTCCTGGAGCGTTATACTCGTCCATGAAAATTTTGCGTAAGCCCGGGTCAAGAAGCGCGCCAAAATTTTCACTTGCAATTAATCCCATCTACTCTTTTCCTCCCTCTTATGCCTTCACGTTATAGACATGATCGTGAATCAGAACGTCCGCGTAGACTTTCGGATTCCCGGTCAGATTAAGCCCGTCATGCGCTTGCTGCCTTAACGGTTCCAGGGGTTTAGCGTCGGTTGTGACGTAGTTCTCCAGGATCGTTAAGCTCACTCCGCTAGGAGCAGCCGCAGTCGAGGTCAGTTTCAACGAATCGCTTGAGAGATTCGTCAGCCTCGAATGAATGGGCAGGATCTTTATGATGGTATCGCTTGTCGTTCCGGCAACTGTCGGAGCCGTCAACACCACGCACGATCCATCACCTGCGCTTGAAGCCACATACCGA
>JAUYOH010000043.1 GCA_030695925.1 Candidatus Omnitrophota bacterium | reverse complement strand
ATCATGAACCCAAAACCGCACGCGATAGCCATACCCTGCTTTCCGTTTAAAAGCGCGATTACGCCGCCGATAAGAAGTATCGCCCCTAACATTTTTGACACGGGTCCGGTGAGTATGTTGATAATAAAATTGGCGAAATCCCCCACAACCCGCTGTTCCTGGCTGGTATTTATTTGCGCCAGGACATAAGGAGCTATAGTTGCCGCTATTCCTAATACCAGACACAAGACTATAAATATTCTATGAACGGATTTTCTCGCGTTAACATGTAGTGACATTATTCTCCTCCCTTTCGATAACTATTTAATCTGTACCCGTAACATTATATTCAAAAGGAATCGACACAATCCGGTCGCGCTCTTTCTTGTCAAACAAGAACTCATGGTTAGCGATAGAGGCTAGTTTTCCTCTTGAAAAAATAACGGACTTGCTAAAGGGCAGCCTTAAAAACACGTTCTCCGAGATGTAATTCTTTGTAGCGGTATGGATATTGCCCTGGGAGGACCTCAATCCGTCAAGCTTGGCGCCTCCAGAGTCTTTATTCATCGTGTCAAGTTGAAGTATGCTTTTATCCCGGTAGGTGGTTTGTCCAGTCTTCTCTGACCAGAATCTCGCGTCAAGAGGATCCTCCTGCATAAATATGACCTTGGTCGCGGTATTGGTGAAGACGGCATTTTCAAACGCTTGAGATACGCTAGCCAGATTTCCCCGCGACTGGTTGGATAATACCAGGCAAAAGGCAGCGCTCCTTACTTTAGAAATTACATCCACAAAATGCGAACAGGCCAGATTCTGGAACTCGTCAATGAAGATAAAATAAGGAGTATCGGTCTCCTTTCTGGATACTGCCTGGTTCTTAATGTCAATTATGAGCATCCTTCCTATTGCCTCGGCAAGGCGCGTATTAACCTGGCTCTTCAGCGCGAAAAACACTATATCGCCGTCTTTAATCACTCTGTATAGATCCAGATCGTTTCGATTCATCACCTCTATTCCCGCAATCCAGGATATTGCGGCGAGTAAGCCCTTAATCTCCTGTTTACTTACATCAAGCGACTCAAGAAAATGCGGGTTTTCCAAAGCATCTCTGACTGATAGGAAATTTATCTCTTTCTTTTCCATTGCCATCTCTTTTAATAACTCAACGAAGGCCATTGCCTGGACATTAGAGTAAAATCCTGCGGGTCCATGATAAATCAGTTCCAGTGCGGTCATGATCCTATCTACCTTGGAATGGATATCTCCTGAAGACAGCGGATTGTAGCCTGTAGACTTTTCATTGGGGTCAATGCTGAAATAGTAGAATTTCTTTTTCATTTCTTT
>JAUYOH010000085.1 GCA_030695925.1 Candidatus Omnitrophota bacterium | reverse complement strand
TACGGGGCGTTCGTTAAATTAGCCAGCGGCAAAAAAGGCCTTATACATATCTCGCAGGTAGCGGACTCGTACGTCAAGAACGTAAACGACCATCTGAAGGTCGGCGATAAGGTCAGGGCTAGGGTGATGACGATCTCACCCGACGGCAAGATAGACCTTACCTTAAAGACGCAAAAAGAAGCGCCGTCCCGTCCCAGAGGGGAAAAGCGCCAGTTTGAGGGCGCAAGGCGCGAAAATAATTCATCTTACCCTAACAATAAACCCTTCAAGACCTCGGCTTTTGAAGAGAAATTAAAGAATTTTCTCAAAGAGAGCGAAGAGCGCCAGGTCGATTTAAAGAAGCACATCGAAGAAAAACAAGGCAAGCACTGATTTCCCTTTCAATATGATAACCGTAGTCGGTAGTTCAAATACGGATTTTTCCGTCAGGGTGGAGTCCCTTCCCAAGAAGGGCCAGACCGTACTAGGGAGCGATTTTATCATCGGCGCCGGCGGAAAAGGCGCCAATCAGGCAGTCCAGATATCCAGATTGGGCAGCAAGATCGTTTTTGTTGCGCGGATAGGCCGCGATTATTTCGGCGATAAAGCAGTCTCCGATTTTAAAAAGACAGGTATCAATACAGCATATATTATCCGCGATAAGGAACATCCGTCGGGAGCGGCGGTGATACTCGTTGATAAAAAAGGAAACAACCAGATAGCGGTAGCACCCAGCTCAAACAGGTTTTTAAGCGTCGCGGATATAAATAAGGCGAAAGATATTATAAGACGTTCAAAGGTATTGCTCGCGCAGCTTGAGATTCCGCTTGCGTCGGTAAAGAGAGCCATCGACATAGCGAAAAGCGCTAACGTCACTACGATCTTGAATCCCGCGCCGTTTAGGAAATTAGACGGTGGCCTCCTAAGAAAGATAGATGTCCTTACTCCAAACGAGACCGAGGCGGAGGGGTTGACCGGAGTGGCTGTCAAAGACGTAAATTCCGCGGTCAGGTCGGGAATAATTCTCTTGAAGCGCGGTCTCAAATCTGTTATAATTACTCTCGGTTCGCTGGGAAGTGTTATTGTTGACAGTCAGGGTGCGACGCACTTGCCGGCGCCGAAAGTGAAGGCAGTTGATACTACGGCGGCCGGTGATTCTTTCTGCGGGGCATTGGCAGTCTCGATAGCGGAAGGAAAAAGTTTGGTCGAGGCCGCGGATTTCGCCAATTGTTGCGCGGCGATATCGGTGACGCGCCCCGGCGCCCAATTATCATTACCTACGAGAAGAGAAGTAACAGCGTTCTTTAGATAGAAGACTACCGCGGGGTGGAGCAGCCTGGTAGCTCGCAAGGCTCATAACCTTGAGGTCAGAGGTTCAAATCCTCTCCCCGCTACCAATAATGCGGCGAAGCTTTTGTGCTTCGCCGTTTCCTTTAGAAGGTCAGGATTTTATCGGACTCCGCCACTATCCTATACATATCTTTCATCGTTGATATAGGGCATAGGTTTGAACCGGCGCTATTACGTTGTTTTAGGCACGTGCCACAGGCAAATATTTTACCGCCGGATTCTAAAAACTTCTCAGCCTGCTCAACGATGTTGAACTGTTCATTAGTTATACTTTCATACTCAACGCCTTTACCGATAAGGAAGATACTTACTTCATCTTTATTATTTAGAGAAAAATTGGCAAACCTAAAGGCATTCCAGCAGGTCTCAGCGTCATTACTTGAAATAATAACTCCTATCTTCATAATCGCCCCTTAAAACCACCCAAAACGAATGAGGGTTTTGTTAGCTCTTAATGCAAAAATACCTGCCAACGTAATAAGACAAATATTTAAAAAAGGATTGAAAGCGCCATAGACTTGTAAGCCCAGGATAATTGTCGTAACAACCAAAAA
>JAUYOH010000041.1 GCA_030695925.1 Candidatus Omnitrophota bacterium | reverse complement strand
CGCGTACGATGCACTCGCGGTCGAGCCGTGCGACGTGGTCTTGACGAGCAGCCTGGCGGGCCTGACGCTTGAGCCCGGTGTCTACTGTTTCGACGCGGCGGTGGCAGAGACGGGCGGCGTGTTGACGCTCAGGGGGGGCAGGAACGGGATCTGGATCTTCAAGATAGGGACTCTCGGGACCGGTGCCCTCACGGGCCCCAACTTCTCGGTGGTCATGGCTGGCGGCGGGCAGCCGTCTAACGTGTACTGGCTGGTCGCCGATGCCGTAACTCTGACGGATTCAAACTTCCTTGGAACGAGTCTCGCTGGGGCAGCCATCACCGTTACCCGTGGAACCTTCGACGGGCGAGCCCTCGCGAAAGCCGCGGTGACGCTCACGGGCGCCGCCGTTACCGCGCCTACACCCACGCCCGTGACACCGACGCCTACGCCCACCCCGACGCCTGCACCGACGACAGGTCAAGCGCCAGTCGATCTTAGATCGGCAGGCAGTTTCGTGATTCTATCGAAATCAGGAGTCACCAACGTTTCCACAAGCGCCATCACTGGAAATATTGGAACGAGTCCAATCACCGGTGCAGCTATTACTGGATTAGATTGTGTAGAAGTGACTGGGACAGTATACACAGTCGATGCTGCTGGTCCTGCCTGTAGGGTGGAAGACGCCACTTTACTGACCCTGGCTGTACTCGACATGCAAGCTGCGTACACCGACGCCGCTGGACGGACATTGCCCGATTTTACTGAACTGGGGGCAGGAAATATTGACGGGATGACACTCGCTCCTGGCCTCTACAAATGGGGGACCGGGGTTCTAATACCCACTGGTGTCACTCTCTCGGGCGGCGCAAATGATATTTGGATCTTCCAGATAGCTGGCAATCTCATCGTGGGCAACGGTGCCGTTGTTACTCTGAGCAGCGGCGCACAGGCCAAGAACATCTTCTGGCAGGTCGTCTCTGCTACCCTTGGAACGACGTCTGACTTCAAGGGAAATATATTGAGCTCCACGCTGATTGCGATGAACACCGGCGCAACGCTGAACGG
>JAUYOH010000025.1 GCA_030695925.1 Candidatus Omnitrophota bacterium | reverse complement strand
GTCATTTGTCCAGTTAGAGCTTATCCCGGCGTGGACAGTCGTCGTTATAATCGCGAGGGAGGTCACAGTCACGGGTATGAGGATATTCGCGCTGGGAAGGGGAATAATCCTTCAGGCAGAGGAGGCGGGAAAACATAAGACGGTCTCTCAGATGGCCACGATATTTTTGATATTGATATTCCTGGTGCTAAAGGGCGCCGCGCAATTTCTTTCTTTTTGGAACATAACGACAGAGAGGTTCTTTTTGGATATAATATTCGGTCTTATATTGATAACAGTCGTTCTTACCCTTACCTCGGGAATCTCATTCTTCTGGCGAAACAGGAAGATGTTCAGATGAACCCCGCACCTTCTTTGCATTCAAATGGTTTTAAGATGAATAATTATTATATGCTGGAAAACCAGAATTATAAGTTAGAAACAGAAAAAGGCTTGAATAAAGTAGAAGGTGCGGGGTGAAAACCGTTGTCAGGATGCTCAGCACGTTTTTTTATCTGGGATATACGCCGCTTATTCCGGGTACGATCGGCTCATTAGGCGGACTTTTGTTATATCTGATGGTAAAATATAACACCGCGTTATATATCAGTTCTCTGTCAGTTTTAATAATATTAGCGCTTCTTGTCATAAAGAAGGCAGAGGAACACTTCGGCAAAAAAGACGCAAGGCCGATAGTGATAGATGAAGCGGTTGGTATGATGATAGCGCTTTTGTTCGTCCCGCAGGAGCCTGTCCTGATACTATTCGCGTTTATAGCCTTCAGGTTATTCGATATCGTAAAGCCGTTTCCTATCAGGTGGGCGGAGGGGAGAAGAAGCCCGTGGGGCGTGATTCTCGACGATATCATAGCCGGAATTTATACGAATCTCGCGACTCAGGCGTTCTTCATCTTCGCTATAAAGAGGGGAGTGTAGATAGAGCCGTCGCGTGTAAGCTGGCTCTCAAAGAGTGTCAGGTGGTTTACATCAACTACTGATTTCGCCTCAAATTTTGTCGCCTCGATTGTTTCCTTCAGTTTATCCTTATTATTCAGCGATTTGACCCTTCCTAAGGTTATGTGCGCGTGGAATTCCCTGTCTTCGCGCGGGATTCCGATACCTTCCAATCTTTCCTCAATCGATCTCGCGAGTTGCTCTGATTGAGGCGCACCGCTCTCGACTTCGACCCAGATCACCCGCGGATAATCGAGCTTAGGAAAGGCGCCGATGCCTTTTAAGGTCAGGACGAACGGCTCAACTCCTGCCGCAATCTCATGTAATATCTTTTCGATCTCGTTGATCTTTTGAGTATCTATATTGCCGAGGAACTTCAGGGTGAGGTGGATGGACTCAGGCGCCACCCATTTTACGTCAGCATTCGACTTTTTCAGGACGGACTGAAGCGAAGCAAGTTCTGAGTGAATACCTTCGTTTAATTCGATAGCTATAAAAGCGCGGGTGGTTTCAGGCAAGGAAATATCTTCTCATCATATCGAGCGCGGCCTGTGAGGTCTTGAACTTTATGATCTTTCGTTCGCCCGTGAAATTGAATTTGCAACAAATAGTTTTCTTCGGCCCGGAGACAGCGATGTAAACAAGCCCTACGGGTTTGTTCCTAGTGCCGCCTGTGGGGCCTGCGATGCCGGTCACGCCTAACCCGTAATCAGTCCCTACGATCTCACGGATATTTTTCGCCATCTGGGTCGCGACCTGCCGGCTTACAGCGCCGTATCTTTTTAGGAGCTGCGGCGACACCTTAAGAGCCGAGACCTTCACCTCATTTGAATAGGCGATGGCACCCCTCTTGAAATACTTTGAACTGCCCGGGACATCTGTTATCCTGTTTGATATAAGGCCGCCTGTGCAGGATTCGGCGATCGCTAATGTTTTGCGTGAGCGCCTTAGCTGATTTCCGACGACGGATTCCAAAGTCTCATTATCCCGCCCGAAGATATAATCTTTGAGGCGCGCGGTAATCTTCTTATCCATCTTACCTATGAGGGTTTTCGCTTCTTTTTCGTTCCTTGCCTTCGCGGTTATCTTTAATTCGATAAGAGAAGGGTAGGCGAATATCCCGACTGTCACCGGCGGCGGGCTGTGCAGGATATCCTTGACTTTACTGTCTACCGTGGACTCAGGAAGGCCGGTGATATTTATTGTCCGTGTCTTTATTGTCCACGCGGACTTTATTTTTTTCTTAAGATACGGAGTGGTATAATTCTCAAACATCGGGTTTAATTCGCGGGGCGGGCCGGGAAGAGCAATGAACGTCTTGAGGTCCTCTTGAATAATAAAACCGGGAGCCGTGCCGGCGTCATTTTTTAAAATTATCGCTCCTTCGGGGACATGCGCCTGCCTGAGATTTTCCTTCGGCATATTGGCACATTGTTTCCCGAAATGGGACCTGATCTGTTTAAGGATACCCTGATCGAAGACCAGTTTTCTCGAGAGGGCGCACGCGATGGCATCCAAGGTTATATCGTCTACCGTCGGTCCTAAACCGCCGGTCGTTATCACGATATCCGAGCGTTCCAACCCCTGCCTTATCGCCTGTATGAGCCGCTGCGGATTATCCCCGACCGTGGAATGATAGTAGACGTCGAGGCCGAGAGCGGCAAGCTGGCGTGAAAGCCACTGCTGGTTGGTGTTTAAGATTTGCCCGAGAAGTATCTCGGTCCCGATTGAGATTATTTCCGCTTTCATCTTAGCGTTATTATAATTC
>JAUYOH010000023.1 GCA_030695925.1 Candidatus Omnitrophota bacterium | reverse complement strand
GATCTCTTCCTATGAATCGAGGATAGATAGTATCGGTTCTATTTCCGATACCGCATACCTAATGCTTACGGATTTTCAGAAATCCATCCTTGATACAAAAGAGGAAAGAGAGAAGGCCAATTCCGAGCTTCGGGATAGCCTTGCTAAAAACGGGAATCTGAGGAAGAAGGATTTTGACAGCATGATGCAGAATGTCCTCAATCCTCAAAATGAGAAAGAAAAAGAGGTAAGAAATCTTTTAGGCGATTACCTTAATGACCAAAAGGAGATGGCAAATGCCCTGAAGGATAATTTCGTTAAAATCAAGGATGCCCTTGCCAAAGGTGAGATTAAAAAGATCAAGGGGCTTTTGGGCGTGATTAAAGAGCTTATGGGTGAACAGGACAGAAAGAAAGAAGACCTTGCTTTAAAACTGAAAGAGCTGCAATGGGAACAAGAAGATGTGGTGACGGAAGTCAGGGCTCTTTTAGTTAAAGGAAGGCAGCTCCAAATAAGAGACCTTAAAGAGATGTTAGCGCAAATCAGACATAAGCGTGAAGAGCGGATAGCCCAAGGGCTCGAACGGAAGAAAGAGATACGCGGCATGCTCGCTAACTTTAGAAAGCAAAGAATAGAGGTAGCTAGCAAATGGAAAAAGCCGCAGAAAGTTGCTATTTCACCTGAGGCAATTAATATAGGTTTGGAAAGAAATAATGATGCCGGAGAAGCGCAAATTAAAAAATAAAAAGATGTTTAACAAGGAAAGGGGGATGGGAAGATGGGAATAGCAGAAGGAATGAAAAGCATCACAGAGAATATCATAGCTTCCTATGATACGCGGGTAAAGGCGCTTGATGATATGGTGTCCGATACTCGCAGGACATTGGCCGATGCCAGGAAGACCTTAAAGGACTTCGCTTCAAACAGAAAAAAGATGAGCGAGGATCAGGCCAAGGAACTGGCCAATTTCGTCAGCGACCTATCCAAAACGATAGGGAATATGCTCAAGGGGTTTCAGAACAATCTTAAAGAGGTGAGCAAAAACCGCGCTGTAATGTCAGAGGAGCTCAGGAAGAAGCTCGCAAGTGACGCTAAGGATCTTTCCACCTATG
>JAUYOH010000166.1 GCA_030695925.1 Candidatus Omnitrophota bacterium | reverse complement strand
TCCCGTCGGCTTTTGCCTGATTATCTTCCGATATATACTCTTCTTTCCCAAGTCCCCAAGAGCCCATTATATCTACTTTAGGCCAGCCCTTCGCCTTGGCGATATCCTTTTCGTATTTATAATAATCAACCATCATCGAATTTATGAGCATCTCCGGCCTATTTCTGAACGCTAATTTCAGGGTATCATCAAAATCTATATCAAATTTTTTAAACTCTATGTCAGGCTCTATCTCTATCCTTTCCTTCGAATCCACGTTCATCGCCTGCTTCAATATGAGCTCTGCCACAGATTCATCGCCCCTCGCTGAGGCCAATTGAAATTTGACCTGGCTTGCCTGAGAGCTGACATTTAAAAATTCCAATTTTGATATGGCGCCTGCGTCAAAGGCCCTGGTCACCATATCGAAGGTTTTATCGACCTCTCCGGAAAGCTCGGCCTGGATCTTGAGGTTCTCCTTAGCCTTCACAAGGGTATAGTAACCCTTCTTCACCTGAAGTATCAAATCGTTCTTAATCCTTCCATGGTCCTTCTTCACAATCTTTAAATTCACCTCTGCCTGCTTCATTGTGAAATAGAGCTCTCCGCCGTGAAAGACCGCCTGCTGGCCCTCTACATACTCTTTTTTGCCCACATAGCGCCTTGCATCAACCTTCCCATAGGACTCCTCCCACCTCGCGCTCACCGTCGGAAGCATATTGCGCCTCGACTCCCAGAGCCTCATCTCGGCCAACTTTACATTCTTATCCGCTATTTGTAATGGGAGGTGGTTTTTAATAGCTATATTTATGCAGTCATCCAGGCTCAAGACATCAAGCGTCTCCTTCGGAGGGTTTGCGACGCTTATCAAGCCCGTCTCTTTTGAGAACCAATTAAAAAACCAGGCAGACTTCTTCTTTGCCGGCTTCTTTTGGAGGCCTCTCTTCGCTTCCTCGGCGGATGAGTTTCCGATTAATAGAAGAGTAAGAAATATCACTCCAAATAATTTAAAATTTTTTAAAATAATTCTCATATCGCCAGTTTTTTTCTTCTCCTATACTCCGTCATATAATCTTTCATATAGGTCCTGTGCCGGTCGCGATGTTCCTCCCTGTAAAGCTTCAGGTACTCCTGGTGGCGCTTGCGCCACTCCAGGGATCTTTCCCTGCATGTAGATTTCCAGGAGGCGTCCTGGCTTTCCTTATACTTAAAATAATTAGGGTTCCCCTCCCTCCATTTTTTCATATTGTCAAGCTGGCGCTGGTATTGGCATTCCAATGAAGAGCAGATGGTTTGATTCGGCCGGTATTTATTAGGGAGAAATGGCTTACCGCAACTCTTGCAAAATCTTTCTTCTGACGGCATAGGCTACCTCGTTTTTTATATTTTTATATTTCCCGAATGGCGAGCGCGGCTGCGCCCAAACTCACAGCGTCTTCGCCCAAAACGCCCGGGATGATCTTAACCGTATCTGCCCGCTCCCTGAAGGCGAGCCTTTTGACTATCTTATTGATTGGCTCCAGAATAAGCCTGTCGGCTTTCTCGATGCCCCCGCCTACCACGACGATTTCCGGATTGAATAAGTTGATAAGATATGCGATGCGAACCCCTAAACTTATGCCGACGCTTTCTACAATATCTGACGCGACCTCGTCATTTCTCCTGGCCGCTTCTATCACTACATCCTCTGTTACATTATTTATCTCGCCCTTCGCAAGCTCTACTATGTAAGTCCCGACGCCCTTTTCCACTTCCTTCTTCGCGGCGCGGGCTATTCCAAACTCGGCGTCCCACGGCCTCAAATATTGAGTTCCATAAATCTCGCCAGGCCCGCCAAGAGCGCCAAAGTATGTATCGCCCCTCGTGACTATTCCATAGCCGACATCCGAATACATATACAATAGGTTTTCGACATTGGCTTCTGGATTCAACCTCTTCTCGCCGAGGCTCGCGCATGCTACGTTGTTTTCCATAAAAGTTTTTATGCCTGTCTTTTTTTCGATCTTGTTTTTTAGTGAGATGGGTTTCGTCCCGGATACTCCGAGAGATACCGCTTTTACCTTGCCAATATCTACCTTTGCCTCTTTAATCAATCCTTGGATCAACTCAGCGATTTTGCCAGCAAGTTCCTCAGCATTGCCTTTCTGCATTGGCATCTTTGTTTTTCCTGCAACATTCAGGGCGGTATCTGTCATAATCGCTATGAGCTCTGGTGAAGCAATGTCTACGCCTATGATGTAACCATCCTTCATTTTCATTTTCTTAATTCTCCAAGTGTTAGTAACTAACTTTTGAATATAAAGTATACCTAATAAGCTTAACAAAGTCAAGCCTGGTAAGTAAATTTCCATACTATATCATATTATTTCTTTACCTTGACGAGAACTTTGGTCAGGCCTTTTTCAAGCGGAGAGATATCCTGGAAGGCCCTCTTTGATAAATCTATGATTCTGCCTTTTTTGACAAGCCTTTTATTCGGCCCTCTATCTGTTACCAACACTTCAGTCGCAGATCCTGTATCTAAACTTTTAACTACGAGTATCGTCCCAAAATCATAAAACCAGCTTGCGCAGGTCCTCTTCTCAGGGTCAAATGCCTTGCCGTTTGCCATCGGATTGTTCGCGCATTCGTATGAATAGTAACTCGCATAACCGATTTCCTCACAAGACAATAAGCCGCCTTGAGCCGCGATGGAGATCGTCGTAAGCATAATAACTAAAAACTTTTTTATTCTTTTTAGTATCATAGCAAAAAAATATAGTGTTACCTTTCTAATTTCTTAACATACACTAAGTATAACATAGGATTTTGTAAAAGGAAGGGATAAAATCAGGCTTTTTTATGAACTAACACTATTTATCCGGAGGTTTTGGGAATTGGCCGTCGAGCGCCTTCTGTATCATCGCCTTGATCTCATTGTCAAAGTCTTTGGTCAGCATCCATTCTAAATATTCGCGATCGTCCTTTGCGATATCTTTTATATGTTTCTTTTTACCGTGCTTGCCGAATGTAGGATAAAGCTGGCCGTTCCACCAGCAAAACTTTCGCTCTTTATCAAAATAATCGCTTGAGCGTTCATAGTCGATATCTTTTAAAGATTCTATACCTAATTCTGTCGACCCATATTCCCCTACCTGCGCATCAAGTATATCCATAGTAGCTTCTGCGTCGCTCAGGGCGGAATGCGCATTCTCGAGTTTTTTACCGCAATAAAGAAAGTAGGCGGCCATCAGATCCCTTTTTTCGTGTATATGATATATCTTTTGTGCGTCATAAATATCGCGGTCGCGCCAATGAAAATTAAGGTTGGCATTATAAAATTCGCGCTCCAATAAAGGCAGGTCAAACCTCAGAATATTAAAACCGGCAAGGTCGGAATCTCCTAAAAATGATAGGGCTTCCTTCGCTATTGTTCCAAAACACGGTTTATCTTTAACGTCGGCATCCGTGATGTTGATGATGCGGGTAACGTTCGGCGGAATCGGCATGCCTGGATTGACGCGTTTTATATAATCCAGCCTTGTCCCATCCGGCATAAGTTTGATCAAGCCTATTTCAACGATCTTGTCTTTTTCGACCCATGTGCCGGTAGTTTCCAGATCCAAGATCACCAATGGCCGCGATATCTTCATTTTTTCTTACCTATTAAAATAAACTGGCGAACCTATCCTTGAACTCATAGATACGCCGATCAAATATGATGTCGCTCGGGGTCACCGGCCGCTTAAGCCTTATGCCATCAAGCCTGGTGCACCTGCTCAATGCGACATATAACTGGCCGTGAGTAAATGCGCCATACCCCAGGTCGATTATGACTTTATCAAAAGTCTGGCCCTGACTCTTATGAATAGTAATGGCCCAGGCCAGCTTTATGGGATATTGCGCGAAGTCCCCGACGACCTCGTCTTCTATTTTGTCTTCATCCTCGTTGTAGCTATACTCTATCTTCTGCCACTTGACAACAGGAACATCACATGTGCGCCCGTTGATATCTACGACTATCGAATCCTTCGACAAGGCAACGACTTTCGCGAGCGTGCCATTCACCCATTGTTTGTCAGGGTCATTTTTTATTAATATAACCTGCGCGCCTTTTTTAAGTTTTAAGGACGTGTCTGTCGGATATGCCGACTCCTCGAATTTCCCGGTAGCC